>JBOGEU010000119.1:0-5015 GCA_050741995.1 Acidimicrobiia bacterium
TCGGGAGGGTCCATCGAGCTCGATCTGACAGGATCGACCAAGACCATCAACGGTGGGATCTTCTCCAACGGCGACCTCAAGATCAACGGCTCCGACACCACCGTCAACGGCGCCATCGACTACCGGGGGACGTTCCAATCCAACGCCGGGCCCGCCGTGGTCGGCGCCGCCGAGAAGTACTTCGGTTCTCCCAAGGCCTATCCACTTGACCTGGACATTGCCGAGTTTCGCCCCGGCGGGCCTCGCCAGACCGCGGATCCCACGCATTACTTCAATGCGGCGCCGGGTGCAGCCATCGACAACGGCTGGATGGTCTCCAACGGCTATGCCACGGGGAACACCTCCAGCATCGAGGTAACCCAGTCCGGCATCTTTTACTCATCGAATACCGGGAACAACGCCATCGATCTCAGCCAGGTGAGCGCAGCGCCCGGCGTGACGGTGACCTTCGTCTCCGAGGGCGAGATGCACATCACCGGCAATGCAAACCTCACCGGTTACGCACCGGTCACCGCCCCGGCCACCGGCCCGACCTACTCGCCCGTAATCCTCTTCTCCAACGCGGGCAGTCCTCCCAGTTGCAATGACAATGCCATCCAATTCAGCGGGAGCAACATGACCTGGACCGGTCTCATCTACGCTCCCAATGGCCAGGTCCAGATGTCGTCGTCATCGACCGATGCCACCATCAACGGAAGCATCATCGCCTACTCGGTCAGCATCTCGGGATCCAACTTCGAGATCAATTGGCAAGACGACACCACCGCCGCCCCCCGCTTCAAGGTCGAGCTCCAGAGCTGAATCCGGATTCTGTCGGCGGGCGGGCTGAACCCTTTCAGCCCGAGAATCGCCAGAGCAGGGTTTTTCGTCGGCCTGAGGATTCCGCGTAACCCTGAGACCGCTACCGGCGATAACCGGTACGTGACGGTTTCGGAGGCCGGCATGCCGGCATATGAGTCGCGCTCTGCGAATCGCTCTCGCAGCGATCGGGGAGCGAGCCTGGTCGAGTTCGCCCTGGTCGCCCCCCTCCTTCTGCTCCTTCTGATCGGAGTGGTCGAGTTCGGGTGGCTCTTCGCCCAGAATCTCGATGTTCGCCATGGGGCCCGCGAAGGTGCCCGTCTGGCTGCCGTGAATTTCCCCGAAGGCCCTGAGCCGAACTCCGGCGTGCGCGGCGACCCCAACCGGGATGCGCTGGTGGCGGAGATCTGTTCCCGGATGCAAACTCCCACCGGTGCCGACGTGACCATCGCCAGCTCCGGGTCCGTCGGTGACGCGGCCACGGTGACTGTGAGCACACCAGGCCAGACGCTCACCGGGTTCATCGACTTCCTCTTACCGTCTCCGCTGGACCTCGACTCGACGGTTCAAATTCGACTGGAGCAGGCCGCCACCTGGACCGACACGGTTGGAGCGCAGCTGTGTCCATGAAACGCCACGATCGGGGTGGCGACAGGGAGCGGGGGGCCACCGCCCTCCTGGTCGCGATGTCCATGTTGCTGCTCATGGGCATCGCCTCGCTAGCCGTCGACCTGGGTCTCGCCTTCAACGAGCGCCGTCAGGATCAGGCCGCCGCCGATGTCGGGTCATTGGCCGCCCTCCAGTTCGCACAGCCCAACCCCGGTTGCACGGGGCCTTCGGCTTGCACCGCCCAGGCTGTGGCAAGTGGCGCGGCAGCGGCCATCGATGTCGCCTCCGCCAGCCTTGACGATCCCTCGCTCGCCGATTGGGGGAATGCCTCACTCTGTGGAACGGCCCCTGCAGGCTTCACAGTCGCCCCGGCCTCCCCTTGTGTCGCCTTCAACGCCGGCTTGACGCGAGCCTGGGTCAAAATCCCCACCATCGCCTCCCCGACCTTCTTCGCCAAGGTTTTCGGCGGTGACCAGGTCAACGTGTCGGCTTACGCCATCGCCGACCAGGAGTACGCGAACCCGGGACCGGTTCTTCCCTTCCTCCTCCCCGGCAACGCGGCCGCCGCCAACTACAACTGTCTGAAGACAGGTCCCAACCCGTCGTGGGGCGTCTGCGAGGATCTTCCCAGCGTCGGGAACTTCGGCTCCATGGACTTCTTCCTCTACGGCAACGCCGATCGCAATACCACCCAGAAGTGCTCCGGGGACACCAACGGACGTCTCCTCTCCAACATCGCTCGCGGTGTCGACCACCCGCTCGGTATCCATCCCACCGGCTTCGGCCCGGGAATAGAAGAGCCCACCAATTGTCCGTTGCTCGGAGCCGAGCCCGACATGGCGATGAGCCAGACCGGAGTGGGATCCGCCCTCGAGGATGGTCTGGTCTACGGTGGCAGCACATACTCCCTCGACGGATCGTCTTACGACGGCTTGCTCGAGGACAGCTCGGGCCTCAAGGTGCGCAACGCCGGAGGCGGCACTCCCGAGGTGAGACTCGACGACGTGGCGCTGTGGAGCTACCTGAAGGGCGGTCTTCCATCGGAATGCACTGGCGTCGACACCCCGGGCGAGATGCTCGATTGCATCGACTGGGCCAAGTCCACCGGCACCGAGATCTTCGACGACTCCATCGTCGATTCCGCCAGATTCGGCTTCACCCCACAGGTGGCCGAGCTTGACTTTCTCTCCTCCGGCTTCTATCACATCATCGGCTACCGGCCGGTATACGTCGACGCCAGCTATTACGGGTGCGACTCGAACGGCTGCAACATCGTCCACACCCCGGAGGTCGCCGACTCAGGGGCCTGCCCGCCGGCTCCCGAGTCAGTCACGTGTGGAACTGCCGGCTCCAAGAACGACGCGCTGGTCGCAGTGACGGCCTACATCCTCACCCCCGACATCCTCCCCGACGTAGCCAAGTCACCGTCGCCCGGCTCCGACGGCCAGCGGCGCTTCAACCTCTCGGAGTGACCCCACCCCGGTCTCGGGCTCAGCGCACCCAGTAGAGCCAGGCGACCTGCTGAGCGGTGAGGGCGGTGCCGGAGAGGACTGTCAACTCGTCGAGCGAGGCGGCGAAGGTGCGGTTCTGGGTGGTGCCGGAATTGGTCCCGGGGTCGTTGTTGCCCCCCCATTGTCCGCCCCAACCAGAGAGGTTGCCGCATCCGGCCCGCCACCAGCCGGTCTGGGTCTCGGCCACCGTGTTGCCATTGGATCCGACCTCGGCACCGTCGATATAGAGACGCATCCCGGCCGAGCTTTGCGTGCCGACCGCCATGTGCCACCGGTTGTCGTTGAGCCCCACGGCCGAGCCGAGGGCGACGTGGTTGTTGTTGTAGACCCCGAACCAGATCCGTCCCTGGCCGTCCATGTAGAGGTGGCGGTCGTAGGCCCCGCTGGCGGGTGCCGACACACCGGTCTGTGGGCGCTCGAAGCCGATGAGCTTCCCGCCGTTGGCATAGCCGGCCGGGGCCCGGAACCAGGCGATGATGGTAAAGACCTGTGGGGCGTTGATGCCGGTGTTGGCTGACGTCGTGATGCAGGCGTTGGCCCCGAGCTGGACCGCACGGTCCGGGCTGTCCGTTGTCAGCGCGCCGTTGTTGAGCCGGGTGAAGTTGGCCGAGCCCCCATCTGGGCCGTAGGTGCCGCTGCGCCCGTTGCCCGAGCTGTCGGCCGCCGTGCCGGCGGAGCCGGTCTCGTCGAGCTTCCAATAGAGATAGGGGCCGAGGCTGTTGATCTCGTTGCCGTAGGACCAGTTGGGGATCGCCCAGGTGTCGGTGGTGTTGCCGCTCGACGCCGTGAAGGCGGCGGCGCTGGTGGCGACGCCGGTGTCGGGGATCGAGAGCGTGGCGGTCAACACCAGGACGACGAGGAGCGTCACCGAGGGCGCGGGTCGGGTGAGGAGCCGCCTCGGGTCTGCCGGCTGATGCTGGCTGACCCGGCTCGACCAGGATCTCTGGAGCCGTTCGTCTGGCTCGTGATCGAGAACGGTGGCGGCAATCGCCCCGATGAGGATGGCGAGGTTCGAGATCAGCGGCACCCAGTTCCCGGCGCGAGCCCATACCACCGGCAGCCCGACGAACTGGACGAGCACACGGCCAAGACCTGTGACGGATTCCGCCGGGACGGGAGCGCTGTCGGCTGTGGGGTTGGCGTCGCCTTTGGTGGTCAGCGTCCCGTCTTCGTTGATAGTGACCACGCGGTGGGTGAGGATGTGACCGGGCCGCGCCGGGTCCTCGAAGCCGACCACGCGCCCCACCGTCGTGTCGATGTCGGGGTGGGGGGAGACCAGCACCACATCGCCGGCATTGATCCCCGGTTCCATCGACCCGGTGATGATCACATAGGGCTGCCATCCGAATGCCAACGGGACGAGGGTCACCAGCACGCACGCTGCGAGGAACCACAGCCACGATCGTCCGATGACGCCCGCCGCCAAACGCAGCCGGGAGTACGGCTGGTGGATCTGGACCTCGCTTCGGATCGGCTCTGTGATTGCGGTCATGTGATGCCGCCACTCTCTTCCAAACGTTGCCGGCCCCGGCCCGGGCGCTCCTGTGCCAGGGCCGGCATGCTCAGATCAGTGGGACTGCGATCAGTTGATCTCCCAGATCAGGTCGGCCGAGGCCGACGAGCTCTGAACGGTGTTCGTGGCGCTCGCATTCACAGTCCAGCCGATGCGGTACACGACACGCTGGGTGCCGGCGGCCACCGCGGTGCCCGAGGCTGCGGCGTATGTCGACGGCATGGCGTCGAGCGCGCCGTTGAACACTGCACCTCCGTTGCCACCGGTGTAGCCGGTGCAGTTGGCCTGGACGTTGGTGCCGGCGCCGACCGCCACTGCGTCGACGCTGATGTCGAGGACGGATGCCAGAGCGGCACCGTTGGTCCCGCCGATGGCGCCCCGGTACAGCTTCAGGGTGCCGGCCAGGGTCCCACCCGACTGCACCGTGATGCACTTGGCACCGCTGTCGCCGGGCTTGAGGTTGTTCTCGGTGAACAAGGCGGCCGTGGTGCCCGAGAAGGTGGTGCCTCCGCCGTTGTTGGTGAGGGCGAGGCTGCCGGTTGCCCAGGCATCGCCGGTGTTGTAGGTAGTTGCGCTGAAAGCGG
>JBOGEU010000120.1:0-1550 GCA_050741995.1 Acidimicrobiia bacterium
CAACCCGCCGGCCAACGACCATTTCTGCCCCGACGATCATGTGACCCGGGGCCAGATGGCGGCGTTCCTGGTCCGGGCGCAGAGCCTCCCCGTCTACGGCGGCCCGGACCGGTTCCGTGACGACGACAGCAGTGTCTTCGAAGGCGCCATCGAGCGTCTCGCCCAGGCCGGAATCACCGTCGGCTGCAACCCGCCGGCCAACGACCGGTTCTGCCCCCAGCGCAACGTGACCCGGGGCGAGATGGCGGCATTCCTCGGTCGAGCCTTCGGTTACACCGACAACGGTGGCGGCGACTGGTTCGTCGACGACGACGGCAGCGTGTTCGAGAATGCCATAGACAGGTTGCGGGTGGCCGGTGTCACCCAGGGCTGCAACCCGCCGGCCAACGACCGATACTGTCCCGACGACTTCGTCACCAGAGGCCAGATGGCAGCCTTCCTCAAACGAGCCTTCGGCGAGTAGCCGGATCGGAGGCTGACCAGACAAGGGCGACCGTCGGCGCAGGAGAAGACTTGGTCCACGAACAGGGCAACCCAGACCGCACCCTCGGGGTCGTGATCCCGACCGTCGGCGAACGGCCCGAGTTGAAACGTCTCCTGCTCACCGTCCTCGACCAGACCCGTCCGGTGCAGGCGATCCGCATCGTGGTCGACGCCGCCGACACGACACTGGTCGACGGCATCGTCGACCAGCTCTCCCATCGTCTCCACTCGACCGATCTCTCGGTGACCAGCACCGGCGCCAAACGCGGCCAGGGCGAGTACCTGGTGGAGACCGGATACGGGTATGCGGTGAACCGCGGATTGGAGACCTTGGACACCGATCTCGTCGCCTTCCTCGACGACGACGACGAGATCCGGCCCGCCCACTTCTCCCAACTCGAAGCCGCCCTCGACCCCGGAAACGGGCTGGGAGTGGCCTACAGCCGGGTGGAGATCGTCACCCCGGAAGGCGAGAGACGGCTCTTTCCCGAAGGGGACATGCCCCGGGGCAAGATCCGGACCGGAGTACTCATCGACCGTCATCCGGTGCTGTTGCCGGCAACCCTGATCAGCAGACCGGTGCTCGACGAGGTGGCAGGTCTCGACCAGACCCTCGACCGTCTCGCCGACACCGACATGGTGGTGCGACTGGGGCTCGCCACCGGGTTCGCCGCGGTGGACGACCCGACCTACGTCTACTACCGGATCTCACGCAAGGCGGTGGTCAACGAGCGGGTCCAGGTCGAGACCGCCCAGATGTTGCACAAGCACCAACAGCACCTGAGGAGAAGGGAGCGTCTCCTGTTCTGGGACACCCAGGCCCGGGCCTCGCTCCGCGCCGGGCTGGCCGAGGTGGGCAGGGACGCCGGAGAGCAGGCAGTGGCCGCCCTCTGGCCCCACCCGCCCCGCTTTCTCGTCGACTGGTACGTCCGGATCCGGGGACGGCAGACGCCGCAGTTCCTGAGGCGGATCGCAAAGCGGGTCATGGGCCCGAAATCCGGGAAGGCCGCCTGAGGTTTGAGCGAGGTGGCCGAGCTCCTCCTCTCGCTCCAGACCGAGTTCGGCTG
>JBOGEU010000121.1:0-14216 GCA_050741995.1 Acidimicrobiia bacterium
CGGCTACTGCGGCCGGTGACTCGGGTGGTGGGTTCAACGCGCTGCTTTCTGATGATTTGGCCGCGACATAGCCCGTCGCCGCATGTCTCGAAGGAGGTCGGGCCCGATATCTTCAGGCCGGGCCCGACCCTCTCGATGCAGACTATCTACGAGCCGCGCAGCAGCTCGTCGTACCTGGTCGCCCACTCGTCCCGCTGGTTGAGGTACACATCCATGGAGACCTGGTGCAGAGCCTCGTTGGGGATGCCATCGAGTGGCCCACCCGGTTGCGACACGGCGGTGGGTGTGCGGTCCTCGGTGGCGAGGATCGTTTGGCCCTCGCTCAGGAGGAAATCGACGAACAGCATCGCCGCCGCCGGGTGAGGAGCGTTCTTCATCAGGGTCGCACCCTGCGGGAAGAAGATGAGCGGCTCGATCCAGCTCCCATCCTCCTTCCGCCACGCGATCGGGGCCTCGGGGTCGGCCTCGATCTCGCGATCCACCGACTGGGTGTAGACCGAGAGCGAGACCGGGAACTCACCGGCCAACAGGAGCTGTGCCTGGACGGTGTGGCCTTCGTGGTAGGTCGAGGCACCGGCCAGGGTCGCGATCATCTCGTCGACCTCTTCCTGGGTCCAGCCCTGCTCGTTGATGTAGTAGTCCGACAGCCCGACATACCAGACCCAGTCACGGGGATCCATCGCCATCTGCCCTGCGAAGCTCGGATCGGTGAACCCGTCGATCGTCGCCGGGATCTCATCATCCGAGATGAGGTCGGTGTTCCAGGCTTGCGTGTACACGCTGAGACGTGTCGCCGCCACATGGGTGGCCGGGTCGTAACCGGGGATTCCGTCGGTCATCTCGGGGTTGAGGTACTCGTGAGTCATCCCTTGACTCGCCACGTAGTACGCCTCGGCGTCATCGAACACGTCGACGCCATAGAACCCGGCCTCGTACTCCTGAAGCAAACGCTGAATGACCGTGTCCGACTGACCCGTGAAGAGGTCGACAGGGATGTCGTACGCGTCCTCGAAGGCCCCGAGCACGGGATCCATGCCCGAGCTGGCGGTGTAGAAGACGAGGCTGCCTTCCTCCTGTGCGGCCGCGACCAAGGCGTCGTGACGCTCCTGGCCCGACATGGCGTTGTACATGTCGAACGTGTCGGCTGCCGTTCCCCGCTCGGTGTCAGGTTCCTCGGCGGCAGCGGTGGTGGTCGTGTCGCCGCCTTCCTCGCCGGCAGTCGTCGTCGTGTCATCCCCGCCATCCGCGGTCGTGGTGCTCTCTCCGCCCTCTGCACCGCCGCACGCGACGAGGATCAGGCTCAGCACCAGTGTCAGAGCGAGGAAACGGAGGATGCGCGTCCCGCGCCACGTGTCGCTCCGATTCCGACTCTGCTCTCTTCGAACAGGTTCCATCCTTCGACTCCCTCTAGAGGCTGTGGGCTCGGGCAAGACGCCAAGATGTCGCGGCACGGAGCGCACGATTATCCCGAGGTGTCCTCCCAATGCATTGGCGGGCGAGTATGACAGCAAGCAATGTTGCGGTCAAACGCCGATACTGAAATAGATGTGCCAGAAAATGGCGGGCGGCGCGGTCGGTCAGCCCTCGCTCATCGCCGAGTAGGCGACGGTGCTGGCGGCGAAGAGAGAGTCGAGATCGGCTCTTTCCCGTGTCAGCCCCTGCTCGAGCGAGTAGTCGACGAGGGTCTGCAATGCCGGCCGATTCGGCTCCAGGCCATACGGGAACGGGTCGTCGCCCAGGATCTCCCGGGTCTGGGCCAGATACTCCTCGCGGAACACCAGGCTGAGGGGGACGGAGTCGATGAGTCGTGCCTCGGCGAGACGCTTGGCCTCGATCATCGCCTTGAACATGTTCAGGGCGACCCAGGGATGCTGTCGATGGACCTCTCCGCGCAGGACGTAGGTGTGGTTGACGGGGACAAAGCCATGACTGCGGAAGAACCGCGCCCCCTCCCCGATCGGGTCCTTGAAGACGGGCTTGGTGATCTTGCCCAGCTCGTCGGGCGAGATCTTCAGCCGGCTCGACCTCTCCACCAGGTTCGACTTCTTGCGGAGCGCCCTCTTGACCAGGGCGGCATCGATCTCGTGAGCGAGCAGCATGGTCGCCAGGCTCTTGTCGGCAGAGACCTGATGGAACGAGATCCCTTCGGGAGGGGTGAAGCCGGTAGCCGCCCCATGGCTCTGCTCCGGCGCCCGCTCCATATACCAGTCGATGTCGAGCTGGGAGACCCCGAAGTCGTGCTCCAGGATCCCTCTCGTCCAGAGAGCCGCCGTCTGCTGGTACTCACCCACCCCGACCCGCTTGCCTGCGAGGTCCTCGGGCCCTTCGATGCCCGCATCGACGTGACACATCAGCTCGATGTGCATGAAGCGGCGCGAGGGGAATGCGGGGATGGCGATCAGGTCGGCGCCACGCTCCTTGGCGATGAGATACGACGAGATCGACATCTCGGAGACGTCGAAGTCGCTGAACCGCAGCATCCGCCAGAACGTCTCGGCCGGATCGGACACGATGGTGTTGAGGGTTATCCCCTCGGGCCGGATCGAGCCGTCCATGATCGGCTGCGTCCGCTCGTTGACGGCGGACACGAAGGAAAGAGTCAGGTCAGGCAAGTTCGGCGACTCCTCTCGGCCCCGGTAGGGCGGCTCACGGAACCATCGTGACACTATCCGTCGCCGCGCGAACCTGGCAAAGCCGGGTGGTCATCCCCCAAGGGTCATTCCGGCGCCATGCCCCGGTGTGAGCGGCGTGGATGCTCGACCGCCTTCTCGTAGTCGGCTGCCGACAACAAGCGCCCGGACAGCGACAACTGATGCTCGACACATGGTGGTTCGTCGCAGGCTGTCGTAATCAGCGCCTCGACCGGGCGACCGGAGCCCACCCGGCGCAGGATCATGTCGGTCACCGGGCGGCTCATGCGGGTCACAGTGGTGGTGTCGCCCAGCCCGTCCGGCCCCGCCCTTCGGGTGTCGACGTTGTAGCCGCCATCGGCCTCGGTGACGGTGAGCAGATCGTCGTCGCCGTCGCCGTCGAAGTCGAACAACTCGTTGAGCTCGAGCTCCTGGGGCCGGGTCATGCCCAGATTGACCGGTGGGGAGAAGGCCGAGCCTGTCGAGTACTGGCCGTACCAGCAGGTCCCGGCCGGGCAACCGGACGGGTATAGGAGATCGTCACGACCATCCCCATCCAGGTCGGCCGCGGTCACGTCGGCCGAATTGGCAATGGCCGGCAGCGCCCCCCAATCGGCCACGACCAGCCGGCCGTTATCGCTCATGTGAGCCCGCCAGCAGAGTGTCGCATTCGATCCACAGGCACCCTGATAGAGGAGGTCGTCGAATCCGTCGCCGTTCCAGTCACCGGTGAACAGGGCTCGGGCGCCGGGTGCGAAGCGGGCGTCGTCGCCCCAGTCTTGAGGTGTCCCCAGCGAGCTCCCCTCCGACAGGTGAACCCGCCAACAGCTGGTCGAGCGCTCACATCGCCCGTGATAGACGATGTCGTCGCGCCCATCACCGTTCAGGTCGCCCGCGGCCAAGCCGATCCGGCTGGTGTCGAGGCTGAACCACGCACCATCGCCCAGCTTCCTGACCACCGTCGCCCCCGAGCTGGTGGTGGTCCTCGCCTGGAAGCATGGCCCACCTGCACATTCGCCCCAGGAGAGTTGGTCGTCGAAGCCGTCGCCTGTGATGTCGGCGGTCACCGTGCGCGTGAGGCCATCCCCCGCCCCACACCCGACCCGGCCGCCGTCCACCACAACCTCGTCGATGACCATCCCCATGCTGCGCTCTGCCCGGGGCTTGCCCCCGTAGTACACGTTGAACCAGAAGGACTCGATCTTGATGTTCGGCTCGTCCGGTCGGCGGAATTGGATCCCGGCCAGATCGAAGACCGGGGTCCCGTCGACCCAGGCCCGGAGTGCCCCGTCAGGCACACCCGGTCGGTTGAGCGTCACCTCTCCCTCGATGCAATACCACTCACCGGGATTGAGCTTCCCTGCCTCGTTCCAGGACATTCCGTCGCCGTAACGCCCCTCCTGGCCCAGGTGGTACACGTAATAGCCGAGACGTGCCCGCGGGTCGTCGTCACGGGTCCCGAAGAACTCCATTCGAGCCGACCAACCGGGGTCGGATGGCGTGCTCTGATAACCACCTTTGCCACTCTGGGCATATACCCCGGAGAACCCGGGCAGCTTGCCGTTGATCCGCGGCGCCCAACCGGGATCGAGCCGGAGGTAGTAACGGAAGAAGAGCTCTTCGGGCTCTTCGCCGACCACCCTGCTCAGGTCGAGCTTGAAGTCGGCTCCGTAATGGGAGCCCTTGGGGATGGTCACGTCGAGACCTGACCCGCGGAACCCTCCGTTGGTCAGCTCGACCCTGTTGCGCGAGCTGGGGACCCGCCCATCCCAGAGAGCGAGCGACTCGAATGCGTCGGCGAAGCCGAGCTCCAGCCCCTTCACCGCCGGGGTGGATGACGCAGTCGGGCCGAGCTCGAGGGCCGAGGTCAGGGAGAACACCGCCTCGTCGCGGGCAACGATTCTCTCCGGGCAGAGCCTGGTGTCATTCGGTGGGTTGCACGGCTCGAGTGCTCCACGACTCGCCAGTGTCTTGGTCGACCGGCCGTAGAGCGACTGGTCGAGGTCCTGATAGGGGAAGGTGTTCCCCGACTGCGGCCATCGCATCGCCCCGACGATCAGAGATGACATCTCGCCGCGGGTCAGGTTTCGATCCGGGCAGAATCGGCGCTCACGGCAGCCACGGGTCACCCCGGCCTCGGCCAGGGCGTTGATCGCCCTCTCCGCCGGCAATCCGTTGTCGTCGTCGAAGTAGTCAGTCGTGGAGGCAGGCAGTTGCAGCGAGCGGACGATCATCATCGCCATCTCCCCCCGGCTCACACTCCGGTGGGGGCAGAATCGGTCGTTGGCCGGCGGGTTGCATCCGGAGACGAGACCCTCGGAGCTCGCGGTCTCGATATAGGCCTCGAACTTGCTGCGGTCGTCGTCGACGAACGTGCCCCTGATCGCCTCCTCGGCCATGGCAGCAGGGATCGCCGTCAACATGAGGACGGCGACGATCACGAACCTGGCAGCCTGACGCGACGAGAGCATCTCCACGGGAACGTCGGCCTGTGCGACCGGGTTCCTGAGCGATACTTCCTAGTGCCATCGGCTCTATTTGCGCAAGGGCGGGGGACGGTGGTCGAGGGCCCGGTGGTTAACCTCTCCGTCAGCACCCACGAGGGACCATTTGCGCGGAGCCCAAAGACTGTTCACCATCATCGAGCACCTGAGTGCCGAGCCGATGACACTTACCGAAGTCGCCAGTGCGGTGGACTTGCCCAAGTCGACCGCACTTCGCTTTCTGCGCACGCTCGAGGAGTCGGGGTGGGCGGTTCGGGACAAGGACGGGGTTTACTCGCTGGGCGCCGCGGTGGTTGGCCTTGCCGCCCAGTACCTCTCGGGCAACCCTGTCGTCGCCGCGGCAACGCCGGTCATGCGCACACTGCGCGACGAGCTGGACGAGACCGTGTCGCTGAGCCGTCGAATCGGGTTGATGAGAGTCTGTGTGCAGGAGTTCCCCAGCACCCAAAATCTCCGCTTGGTCCTCGGCATCGGTGAGCGGGGGCCGCTGCACGCCGGCGCCAGCGGCCTGCTCCTCTACGCTCACATGCCAGAAGTGGACCGGAAACGCCTCGGCGAGATCGGTCTCGAGCGCTACACGTCGCGAACCCTCACCGACATCGAAAGCCTGGAGAAGGAGGCGGCAACGATCCGACGTCAAGGATGGGCAGTCAGCAAGGGTCACAAGACTAAGGGTGGCGTCGCGATCGCGGTCCCCATCTACGAGCCAGGCTCCGACCGCGAGATAACCGCGCTCGGCCTCTTCGGGCCCGAGTTGCGCTGCTCCACCCAGCAAGAGCAGCGGAGATGGCTGGAGGCACTCCAGGAGAGTGCCCGTCAGATCAACGACGCTCTCACCTCATCCCTCTCTGCGGGCTGACCGCCCTTGACGCCAGGATCGGCCCCTGCTTTCATCGTTTCAGCCCGTAGCATCCAAGTTTTACTGGCTAGAACCAAGGAGTGGATCGAATGAGGAAGCGAAACACACTTCTCGTCCTCGGTCTGTTGCTCGCTCTGATCGCGGCCGCCTGTGGCGGCAGCGGCTCGACCGAGACGACTGCCGGCGAGGAACCGACCACTACGGCGGAGAGTGGGACCGAGACCACGGCTGCCGAAGAGGAGGCGACGACCACCACCGCAGCCGCCGAGCCGGTCGAGTTGGTCGCGGTGGCCGGGAGCAGCGTCGACTTCATCTCGCTGGTGCCCCTCGCCGCCTGGGACATCCTGGCGGAGGAAGGGATCACAGTCGAGCAGAAGTACCTCGAAGAGGCACCCACCGCAATCCAGGCAATGACTCAGGGTGAGGCCCAGATCGGCACCAACATCGGGGTCAATGTGGGTGTGCCTGCGGTCGATGCCGGAGCCGCGCTGGTCGACGTGGTAGCGACGCAACGTCCCACATGGGCACTGGCTGTTGCCCCGGACATCAACAGCTTCGAGGACCTAGAGGGCAAGCGGATCGCGGTCCATGGTGAAGCCTCGTTCACCCGCGCCGTCTCACAATTCTTCGCCGAGCAGCATGGCTTCACCTACGAGGAGCTCATCATCCCCGGCAGCGAGGTCCGGGCGGAAGCGCTGGCACAGGGTCAGATCGATGCCTCCGTGATCGACCTTCCCGACGTCATCCAGCTCGCCGCGACCTATCCCGGGTCCTTCAAGGTGCTGAGCACGATCGGGGAGCAGTTCCCCGAGCTGATCGAGCAGGACCTCTGGTTGAGTCGGGATTGGGCCGAGGCCAACCCCGAGCTGGCAACGAGGGTGGTCCAAGCCATCGTCGAGGCAATGCGGCGACTCACCGCCGACGCCGACTACGCCGTGGCCCTCGCCACCGAGAACCTGCCTGACATGGACGTTGCGGTCCTGGAGGAGCTCGTCGCCGAGTACGCCGCCCGCGACATCTGGCCCGCCGACGGGTTGATGACAGCCGAGCGGGCGTACGACACACTGGTGTTCTTCCAGTCCGTCGGGGAGATCGACCTCGGCGAGCTGACCGAGGAGTCGGTGTCCAAGTACTTCGACTTCACCTATCTGGAGACCGCCCTCCAGAACCTCGACGGTTGAACCGAGCCATTCGACAACAGGAGACTCCGGCCATCCCCCTTCCCCCGGGATGGCCGAGGATCCTGGCTCGACACAATTGACCAGTCAGACTCGAGCCCTCATGACCACAGTCGACAGAACGCGTATCGATCGCCGCGTGCTGGTGGGGGCTGCCTCGCTCGCCGTGGGGATCCTGCTCTGGGAGATCTACGCCCGGCTGGCGGCGGACCCGGTGTTCATACCCACATCTGGCGACGTGATCGTCGCCTTCTGGGCATTGCTCGGCGAGGCGGACTTCTGGTCCTCATATGCCACCACGCTCGAGCCGTTCCTCATCGGCTGGTCGACGGCGATCGTCCTCGGCGTGTCGCTCGGGCTGTGGATGGGAAGGAGCCGGGTCATTACCGGGCTCTCCGCGCCTCATCTCGCCTTCCTCAACGCCCTGCCCATCTCCACCCTGGTGCCCGTCGTCGTGATCGTCGCCGGAATTGATCTCGTCGCCCGCTCGATTGTCGTATTTCTCTTCGCCATCGTCGAGGTGGTGCTCACCACCGCGTCCGGGGTTCGCTATATCGATCCCGACCTGTTCGCCATGGGCAAGTCCTTCTCGCTGAGCCGGCGCAAGCGCCTGACACGCATCATCCTGCCTGGGGCGGCCGGCGGGATCGCCGCCGCAATACGTGTCGGCACCGGCAGAGCGGTGGTCGGGATGGTGGTCATGGAGCTGTTGCTGGTGTCGGTCGGGGTCGGCAGGCTCATCAGCCGCTACCGCGACACGTTCCAGGCGCCGAGCCTCTATGCCGTGGTCCTCTCACTTGCCATATTCGCTCTCGTCGTGCAGGCACTGCTACGACGGCTGGAACGCAAAGCATTGACCTGGAGGGGTGATTGACATGATCGAGATCTCGAATGTGGGGATGGTGTTCGAACGAGAGGGCCGGCCGTTCGTGGCGCTCGAGGAAGTCTCGGTCGACATCGCCGACGGGGAGTTCGTCTCCATCATCGGACCCAGTGGATGCGGGAAGACGACAATCCTCAAGATCCTGGCCGGGCTCCTCCCCCCGACCTCGGGCACTGTCACCGTCGAGGGAACGAAGGTCACCGGTCCCGGCCCCGAGCGCGCCCTCGTGTTCCAGAACTTCGTCTTGCTGCCATGGGCCAACGTGCTGGACAACGCCGCCTTCGGGCTCGAGGCAAGAGGTGTGGCCAAGGCCGATCGAAGGGCGCAGGCTTCGACACAGCTGGCGCGGGTGGGCCTCAACGGTTTCGAGAGCCACTATCCGCGTGAGCTCTCGGGTGGGATGCAGCAGCGGGTGGGCATCGCCAGGGCCCTGGCCGTGGACCCCGCCATCTTGCTCATGGATGAGCCGTTCGGTGCCCTGGATGCCCTGACCCGACAGCTCATGCAGAAGGATCTCCTGTCGCTGTGGCAGGAGTCCGAGCCGCGCACGGCCGTGTTCGTCACCCACAGCATGGACGAAGCGGTGTACCTCTCGGACCGCATCGTCTTGATGAACACCCGACCGGGTCGGGTGGAGGAGGCGGTCGAAGTCCCCTTCGGGCGGCCCCGAAGCCGCGAGTTGACGACCCAGGCCGAGTACCGCGAGTTCACCAACTTCCTCAGCTCCAAGCTGGAGACGATGCAACGTGCCGACATGACATCGAGGGACGAGTGACCCGAACACTGTCCCGTGCCACGACGCTGGGGACGATCTCGGTCGTCGCGGCCCTCGCCCTCTGGGAGGTGGCGGGCCGGATGGATCTCTCCCCTGCCTTGCCGTCGTTCTCCGAGGTGCTGGTGGCCCTAGGCGATCTTGTGCTGAGCGATCGTTTCCAGCAGGCAGCGCTGGCCACGGCGAAGACGGTTGCCATCACATACCCGGTGACAGTGGTCGTCGGGGTCGTCCTCGGAGTGCTCATGGCGACCGTGAAACCGGTGCGCTGGGCTCTGGACCCATGGGTGAACCTCGGGCTGTCGCTCCCCCTGGTCAGTGTGATCCCGGTGCTCATCTTCGTGTTCGGGCTCGACGCCGCCACCATCGTCGCCGTCATAGTGGTTTACACGCTCCCGGTGCTGATCGTGAACACGGCCTCCGGGGTGCGCAGCGTCGACCCGGAGATGGTGGCCATGGCGCGCTCCTTCGGTGCAGACCGATCGATGCTGCTGCGGCGGGTGATCCTCCCCGGGGCGGCGCCATTGACGGTTGCCGGGATTCGGATCGGAGCCGGGCGCGCCGTCAGGGGCGCCATCGTCGCCGAGCAGCTGATCGGTTTGATCGGGCTCGGCGGTCTGATCCAGAGGCTGGGCGGCGCCTTTGCCGTCGCCGATCTCTACGCTGCCATCCTCTTCGTGGGTGTGCTCGGAGTTCTCATCGTCTCCCTTCTCGGGCGACTGGAGAATCGGGTGGTGGTGTGAGCGACGCACGTGATCTACGTCTGCCGTTGCAAGGGGTGACGGTCGCCGACTTCTCCCGAGTCCTGGCCGGCCCCCTGTGCACCATGATCCTGGCGGACCTCGGCGCCGACGTGATCAAGATCGAGCGGCCGGTGGAGGGAGACGACACCAGGTCCTGGGGGCCACCGTTCGTCGAAGGTGGCGACGCCGCCTACTTTCTCGCGCTGAATCGGAACAAGCGGTCGATAGCACTCGACCTGGAGGATCCCGACGACCTCGCCTTCGCCCTGGAGATCATCGCGCACTCCGACATCGTGGTCGAGAATTTCAGGCCCGGTGTCATGGCCAGCTTCGGGCTGGACCATGAGTCGGTCTCCCCCGGTCACGAGGACCTGGTCTATTGCTCGATACCTGCCTTCGCCGGCTCCCCGGCCGACGCCATGCCGGGGTACGACCTGTTGATGCAGGCGCAGACGGGCTATATGTCCTTCACCGGTGATCCGAGCGGGCAACCGGTGAAGATGGGAGTGGCGATACTCGATGTCGTGGCCGGCCTCTATGCGGCGATAGCCGTCCTGGCGGCCCTCCGTGAGCGCGACGAGACCGGGGTCGGCGGCGCGGTCAAAGTGGGTCTCTACGAAGCCAGCATCGCCGCCCTGGTCAATCAGGCAGCCAACTATCTGCTGGGCGGAGTGGTGCCTGTCGCCGCAGGCACCGCCCATCCCAACATCGTCCCCTACCAAGCGTTCCGCGGCAAGGAAGGACAGTTCGTCCTCGCCGGTGGCAACGACAAGCTGTTTAGAGCCGCTTGCCTGGCCATCGGCAGGCAGGACCTCGCCGATGACCCCCGCTACGCCACCAACGCCAAGCGCGTTGCCAACCGCGAGCCGCTCATCGGCGAGCTCCAGGCTGTCTTCGAGGGGGAACCGGTGGCGCACTGGATAGAGCTCCTGCAGGGGGCCGGTGTCCCGGCCGCGCCGGTCATGACCATCGACCAAGTCTTCGCGTCACCGGAGGCCAACACCATGGTGTCGAGCGTGGCCGATCCGGTGCGTGGCATGCTGCGACTGGTGCGAAGCCCGATCGAGGACATCGGCCTCGACGAGAGCCAGACGCGCCCGCCGCCCCGGCTGGGCGAGCACGGCGACCAGATCCGGTCATGGATCGCCGGATTGCGAGTGGAGAAGAGGAGAGCAAGATCTTGAGCGAGACCGCATCTGTCATCGACCTCCACGTCCACTACTACACCAATGCCTACGTCACCGCCGTCAAGGATGCCGACACCATCAATACCTACCGTCGCGGCGACGGGCGACTGGTCGCCGAGTGGAGAAGCGGTGTGACCCTCACCGTGGTCGACCCCCATCCGGGCCCGGAAGAGCGGGTCGAGACGATGGACGAGGTGGGGGTCGCCACCCAGGTCCTGTCCGTTCCCTCGCCAAATGCCTACTTCCTGCCCCCCGAGGAGGCCGAGGCGCTCTCGCGGTCGGTGAACAACGAATTCGCCGAGATCGTGAGGTCGCACCCGAGGCGATTCGAGTCGTTGGCCATCCTCCCCATGCTCGACCTCGATCGGTCCATTGCCGTCCTCGACGAAGCTCTCGATGATTTGGGGATGAAGGGGGTGATGATCCTGAGCAACATCGACGGCATCCCCCTCGACGATCCCCGATTCGAGCCTTTCTGGGAGATGGCCGACGAACGCGGATTGCTGGTATACGTCCACCCGACAGGGCCCAATGCGCCTCATTACGACGAGAACGCGCTCGCCATCGCCGTCGGCTTCTTCTCCGAGTCGACGCTCGCCATCGCCCGCCTCGCCTACAGCGGCGTGTTCCACCGCTACCCGGGGATCCGCTGGGTCTTCTCACATCTCGGTGGCACCACCCCGTTCATGCTGCCTCGACTCGACAGTTACTGGAGACAGTTCGAGACCATCCGAGAGCGGTGCCCCGAGCCGCCCTCGAGCTATGTGGGGAATCTCGTGTTCGACACCGCATCGACGCACCGCCCCGCGATCGTCTGCGCACGGGACACGCTCGGCGTCGATCGTCTCGTGTTCGGCAGCGACTACCCGCACGTCCCCGGGGGCACGGGCCCCTACCTCGAGGCCCTCGACGCCCTGGAGGTCGAGGGCGCCGCATATGCCGAGCTGGTCGGGGGGAGAGCGGCGACACTGCTCAGCGGCCGTTCGATCTTGACGCAGCCCAGGGGTGAAAAGGGCCGTTGAAATACATGCATGATCTGCCGGACAGGACACCAGGAGGACGCGGATGTGCGGACCGTCATTTGTGAACGAGGAGGCCAAATCGCAGATCGCGGCATGGGGCGCACTCAAGCATCAGGTGTCGGCGAGCCCTTTTGGTGAAGACGACCAGATCGGGATGCTGAACCTGATCACGCCTGAGATCTCGGCAGCGGCACTGGCGAGGGCCGATGCCACCCGGATCTTCGATCTCTCCGTCGACCTGTTCCCCGAGATGCCGACATGGACTGCGGGGGGCGAGCCGCCGTACCAGATCTGGATGAGCCACACGCCCGAAGGCACCGTCGTCGACGACCCCGTCGGCGTCGGTGCCGAGCAGAATCGTCTCGTGTCCTGGTCCGGGGATTCGATCTCGATGTTCACCCACTGCGGCACCCACGTCGACACCTTGAATCATTTCGGCTATCACGGCAGCATTTGGAACGGGTTCAGCGCCGAAGACCACCTGGGGAGCACGCACTGGAGGGTGGCCGGGGCCGACACCCATCCACCGGTCATCGCCCGTGGCGTCCTGCTCGATGTGGCGACTGCCCACGACATGACGGTTCTCCCCGACTCGTTCGTGATCTCTGTCGATGAGCTGGCGGCGACGATATCGAGACAGAAGCTGGAACTGCGCGTCGGCGACGTGGTGATGATCCGGACCGGGCGGGGGGCAACCTGGCCCGATCCCGACCTCTACCTGCCGCGGGAGCCCGGGCTCGATCGTGCCGGTGCCGCCTGGCTCGCTGAGCAGGGAGCGGCGATGATCGGTGCCGATAACATCGCCCTCGAGCACCTGCCCTCCTCGGACCCGGAGAACTGGCTACCCGCCCACACCTACCTGCTCGCCGAGGCCGGGGTGCCCATCATGGAGGTGGTGGAGCTCGAGTCGATCGCCGAGGAGGAGTGCTACGAGTTCTGCTACGTCGGCGCCTGTCTCAAGCTGCGCGGGGCAACCGCCGGGCCGATCAGGCCGTTGGCCATGCCGCTGAGGGCGTGAGTCTCAGCGCAGGCCGGGAACACTGATCACCAGCACCTCGGCCGCTCTGTCGGTGCGGTTCTCGATGAAATGGTCGCTGCCGGCCTCGAACACCGCCGTCGCCAGGCGATCGAGCGTCTCATCGCGCTCACCGTCGCCGACAACCATCTCCCCGGCGATCCCGACGTAGATCTGGAGGCTCTGCGGATGCGAATGCAACTCCGACCGGCCTCCGGGCTCGAGGATCCCGTGCCACACGCTCACCCCACCCACATCGAGGTTCTCCCGACCGACGAGCAACCTGTTGACGACGCCTTCGTGACCCCCGGGCGTGTACTCGGCCAGCTCGTCGAAGGTATGGAACCTCATGGGATGTGACCCTCCGGAGCCAGGCCGGTCAGCCACTGAACCGGGCTCATCGACTCGATGGTGTGTACATCGTCCTCACTCAGGCGCGGCGCTCTCCTCAGGTGATCGAGAGGATCGGGGTCCTCGACGTCAAACGGCATATCGGTGCCGATCACCACGTTCTTCGCTCCCAGTACCTCTACCAGGTGGCTCAGGGCCAGCGGGGAGTGGGTCAGGGTGTCGCAGTAGATGTTGGCCAGGTAATCGGTGGGGCGGAGGGCAGTGTCCACACGTGACTCGGGGCGCACCCGCCAGCCGGTATCCCATCGCCCGAACAGAAAGGGAGCCGAGCCGCCACCGTGCATGAAGCAGACCCGAAGCTCCGGCAGCTCGTCGAACAACCCGGAGAAGATCATGTTGCCCATTGTGATCGCCGACTCGGTGGGGAGGCCGATGAGGTTCACCAGGTAGTAGTGGTCGAGTCGGGGCGTCGGCACGAAGTCGGGATGCACCAGGATCGGCATCCCGTTTGCCGCCGCCTCGGCCAGAAAGGGGCGTCGGGATGGATCACTGACGTTGGCCCCCGCCACATTGGTCCCGATCGTGACCCCGACCAGGCCGAGCTCATCCCGGGCTCGCCTCAACTCGTGAATCGAGGCGTCGGTGTCCTGGAGCGGGACCGTGGCGAGCCCGCGAAACCGATTCGGGTGGGCGCGGACCACCTCGGCCGTGGCGTCGTTGAGGAGCCGGCACAAATCCAGGGATGCGTCGGGGTCGTTCCAATATCGATAGGTGAAAGGGGGCGGGGACAGCACCCTGACGTCGATTCCGGCCCGATCGGTGGCGGCGATGATCCCTTCGGTGTCCGAGATCTGGTGGATCGTCGCCCCCACCGGCATCCCATTGACGGTGATCGAATCGGGAGCTCCTCCCACCGTTTCCAGACGTACCTGGACCATGCCATCGCCCATGGGGTCGATCGCCTCGGGTGGCATGTAATGGGCATGCACGTCCCAGACGGGACGTCTTCGATCGCCTTCGGATGCGGTCATGGAACAGTCACTCTACGAGGCGATCAGGCGGGGCCTCCACC
>JBOGEU010000122.1:0-2010 GCA_050741995.1 Acidimicrobiia bacterium
GTGCTGACCTGCCAGTCACACCCGGTCTCGGACCGGGTCGTCGTCCGCTACGACCACCGCTGATGGTGACCACCCGCAACAGTCGGGCCGATGTGGTCGCCGCCGCCGGGCGGCTCTTCGCCGAGAAGGGCTACCACGGGACATCGATGCGCGACCTGGGCCGGGAGTTGGGCCTGCTCGGCTCCTCCCTGTATGCCCACGTCGACTCGAAGCAGGACCTCCTGGTCGAAGTGGTGGAGGAGGGGGCCCGCCTCTTCCAGCACTCGGCGCAGAGGGCGATGTTGGTCGAGGGCCCGGCGCCTGACCGGTTGCGGGCCCTCGTCGCCGGTCACATCGATGTGGTCCTCGCCAACCATGATGTGGTCCGCACGTTCCTCAATGAGGCCCGTATGCTCGACCGGCGGCACCGGGCCCGGGTGATCGCGGCCAGGGATGCCTATGAGCATTCGTTTCGCGAGGTGATCGGCGAGGGGGTCGGAGACAGGTCGTTCCGCTCCGACGTCGACCCCAAGCTGTCGTCGATCTTCATCCTCTCCGTCCTCAACGCCGTGGAGCGCTGGTTTCACCCCGGCGGGGACCTCGATCGAGACGGCCTGGTCGAGGCCATCCTCGGCTTCGCCCTCGCAGGCATCCGCTGAGAGCCCTGGCGGTTCCCGGCTCAGGAAGGCGATTCGTCGCCCATACCGGTGGTGCTGGCAGTCAATGATCGAGGGTCGCGGGGGAGCCATGCCCCAGCATCCACATCGTCGAGGAAGCTCTGCACCACCCGGTTGAACAGCTCCGGCTCTTCTAGGTTCAGGGTGTGCCCGCTCTTGGGGAACATCGAGAGGCCGGCGGTGGGGATGGTCCGCTTCAGCATCACCGATGGCTCGATCGCACCCTCGTCCTCATCCCCCACCATGATCAACAACGGCGTGGTCATCGTCGAGAAGCCGTCGACGTAGTCGTAGAGCGATGGGCGCTCCTTCTGAAAGCCGCGCATCGTCCCCGCCGACCCGAGGCTCGAGTGCTCGCCGAGCATCCGGGCGAACTCGGCATGGCCCCTGGGGTCCTTGTTCTCGAATTGCACTCTGGCCGGCCCGAACGCGTAGCGCTCCGCCACGCGCTCCGACCCTTCTTCCTCGAAGGCACTGGCGATGAGCTCGCACTCATCTCGGAATGCCACCCTCTTCTCGTGTGGGGCGCCATAGCCCACGCCCCCGATGGCGACGGATATGGCGCGCTCGGGATGCGCCAACCCGAGGTGAAGGCCGCAGAAGCCACCCATGGAAAGGCCGACCAAATGTGCCTTCTCGATCTCGAGGGAGTCGAGGACGGCGATCGCGTCCGATACCGCGTGGGCCTGAGAGTAGGACCCGGGGTCATCGGGCACACCTGAGGGTGGGTAGCCACGTGCGGAGTAGGTGATGCACCGGTATCGGCGTGAGAATGCCCGAACCTGCGGCTCCCAGCTGCGGTGATCGCCGGCGAACTCATGGATGAAGAGGATCGGGGCACCGCTCCCGGTCGTCTCGACATGGAGCGGCACACCGTCGGGCGCGTTTGCAGTCACGGAGGAAGGCATCACGGCGATGCTAACGACGGAGGATCGGGGTCACTGCCGGCGGCTGTGTTCTGGTTACATGGCCGCGGTGACCTCATCGCCCATTCATCCCCGCCGGCCACTCGGCGAGAGCAGCCCATGAGCGTCCGGGTGGAGGATCGGGATCGTGGCTTGCGCCTGATCCTGCTCGACCGGCCCACCAAGCTCAACGCCATCGACATGTCGGTGGTGACAGGCATCACCGGCGCCATCGAGACCGCCGACGGCGCCGCAGTCGTGCTCGGGTCGACAAGCCCTGCATCCTTCTCGTCCGGCGCCGACCTCGGGTTGCCCGATGCCGAGCGTGCCGCGGTGAGCGAGGCCCTCTACCGGTTGTACGCCGCGATGCGCTCAGCACCTCAGGTGATCATCGCTGCGGCTTCGGGACACGCCGTTGGCGGGGGCGCACAGTTGCTCGTCGCATCGGA
>JBOGEU010000123.1:0-1370 GCA_050741995.1 Acidimicrobiia bacterium
GTGGCAGCACGAATCGCTTGCTACCCGGGTCGTATTCGACCACACCTGCGGCGGTCAACCCCGACATGATCTCCTCCACGTAGCGGCAGTCGAGCCCGGCGTCTTGGGCGATCTCCCCGGCGGTCCCGCCCCCGCTCTCTCCGAGATGAGCGGCTAGACCGCTCCGGTCGGCCACGGCGAGCAACCCGATGGTGGTGGCTCCCGAGGCGAACCCGACGAATCTGTCGAGGAACGACTCCATTCGGTCCCGGTCCATGGCCCTCAGGCGCCGATCTTGGTGGTCATCGCCCAGATCGTCACCAGCAGGACGAGGAAGTCCCAGACAGAGCTTTTCTGCCAGCTGCGAAGAGAGGGAAGGTCGTCGCGCATCGGCACCTCTGATAGACGGCTGCCAAAGCTAGCTCGCGGCCGCTTTAGTGGCCCGGGGCCTCGATCGGGGCCCCTTCGGCCATGGCCGCCATGCCACCACTCGAAGTCCTGAGCGGCAACTCCTTGAGCGCCCACGCCAGCACGAATGCCACAACGGTCGCAGGGACTGCGATCAGGAAGACGAAGGTGACGGCATCGGAGAGCGCGGTCTGCAGGACGACCAGGACCTCGGGGGGTAGCTGCCTCAATGCTTCGGGTGTGGCACTGAGCGCGTCGGGTGGCACCGGGAGGTCACCACCGCCGGCGCTGGCCAGATTCGACGTGAGTCGTGCAGTCAGGACCGCTCCGAAGAGGGTGACGCCGACGGTGCCGCCGATCGAGCGGAAGAACTGTGATGCCGATGTGGCGGTGCCGAGATGGTTGGGGGGGACACTGTTCTGGATGGCGAGGACGATGTTCTGCATCACCAGGCCGATACCGAACCCGACGACGCCCATGTAGACACCGGCCACCGTGAACGTGGTCCCCACGCCCATGGTCGACAGCAGCCACATGCCGACGACGAGCAGGGCGGTGCCGATGATCGGGTAGATCTTGTAGCGCCCGGTCTTGGTGATCAGCCACCCCGAGGAGATGCTGCCCACGAGCAGCCCGCCCACCAGCGGGAGCAACAGCAGGCCGGAGTTGGTTGCCGACGCCCCGAGGACCACCTGCAGGAAGAGGGGGAGGAACACGATCGCTCCGAACATGGCGATTCCCACGATGAAGCCGATCGCGCTCCCGACGCTGAACACCGGGTCGCCGAACAATGACAAGGGCAGGATGGGCTCGGCCGCCCGGCGCTCGACGTAGACGAACGAAACCAGGGCGGCCAGCCCGACGGCCGACATGGTGATGATCGGCAGCGAGATCCAGGGGAAGGTTTCCCCACCCCAGACCGTCACCAGCAAGAGGAGGCCGATGCCGCCGGTCATCAATAGTGCGCCCAGCCAGTCGATGCG
>JBOGEU010000124.1:0-1773 GCA_050741995.1 Acidimicrobiia bacterium
GGCAATACCGATTGGTCGACTGAGCCTCGCGCGGGCTTGTCAACCCGGGGCCTCGGTGCGCCGGGCCTGTGGTCTCAGGGCGCCGATGTAGACCCCGGCCATGATCAGGATCCCACCAAAGACCAGTTCGACCCCCACCCGCTCTCCCGTGATCCAGTTGGAGAACACCAGGGTGCCGCGACGAGCCGAGGCGGGCTGATTTACACTCGCTCCCTTGAAGGCCATCGAAGGCTCGATGGCCTTCGATCTTTCAAGAGGAGATGTCACTTTGGATTCTGCTGCGCTCGCCGAGACATTGCATCGTCTCGCCGCCAATCATCGCTGGACTTGGACCGCCTCCTGTAGGGATCTTCTCTCCTCGCTCCCGGGGGCCGCGATCGGAAAGCACCCTTACGCGGTGGTCTCCGAGCTGGGGCCGGATCAGCTCGACGCTCTTCTCGATGACTCCGGGCTGACGACCCGGGTGTCGGAGGAGATCGAGGGCCTGGACCGCGCTCTGGCAGATCCGACGCCGCCCGAGATCGCCTACTGCTCGCCCGAGTTCGGCGTCAGCGCCCTCGTCCCCCAGTACTCCGGCGGCCTCGGTGTCCTCGCCGGCGATCATCTCAAAGCGGCGAGCGACCTGGGCCTGCCCCTGGCCGGGGTGGGCCTGTTCTATCGGCACGGCTATTTCACCCAGGGCATCGCCGATGGCGAGCAAACCGAGACGTATCCGCTGCTCACGCCTGAGGGCATCGGAGCCCAAGAAACCGGGGTCCTGATCCAGGTCCCGTTGCCGGGCCGCGAGGTATCGGCCCGGGTGTGGCGAATCGACGTGGGCCGCATCCCGCTCCTGCTCCTCGACACCAACCTCGAAGCCAACAGCGAAGAGGACCGTGCCATATGCGACTGTCTCTACGGGGGCGACCGCAAGCATCGGCTCGACCAGGAGATGGTGCTCGGCATCGGCGGGGCGCGCGCCCTGGCCGCCCTCGACTGGGACATTCCGGTCCATCACCTGAACGAGGGACATGCCGGATTCATCGTGCTCGAGCTGATCGACCGGGTGATGGAGCACGGTGACCTGACCGCCGCCCTCGATCGGGCCCGGCCCGGGCTGGTGTTCACCACCCACACCCCGGTCCCGGCCGGGATCGACCGGTTCGACCGTGACCTCATCATCCCCTACCTCGAGCTGTGGTCGGGACGTTGGGGGCTACCGATCGCTGATCTCTGGGCGCTGGGGCGGGACCCCGACGATGACGGTCGGTTCAACATGGCCGCCCTCACCCTGCGATCCTGCAGCTCCGCCAACGGTGTTTCCCGGCTGCACGGTGAGGTCAGCCGCAACCTGTTCGAGGGGGTGGGGATCGGGGACCACATCGGGCACATCACCAACGGAGTCCATGCCCGGACCTGGGTCGGCCCCGAGCTGCAGGTCGTCTTCGACGAGCTGCTCGGCCCGACCTGGTCCGACGGCGACCCGGACGCCTGGGACCGGGTGTCTTCGATCGACGACGCTCGGCTCGCCCCAGCCCGGCGCAACGCATCCCGGCGGCTGGCCGACCTGGTCGCGGACACCACCGGCTGCCGCCTCGACCCCGACGCCCTTGTCGTCGGGTTCGCCCGCCGCTTTGCCCCCTACAAGCGGGCGACGTTGCTCCTCAACGAGCCCGATCGGCTCCGACAGCTTCTCGAAGACGACACCCGCCCGGTTCATTTCGTGTTCGCCGGCAAGGCACACCCGGCCGACGAGCCGGGCAAGGCCCTTGTCGCCGATGTGGTGGGCTACTC
>JBOGEU010000125.1:0-2330 GCA_050741995.1 Acidimicrobiia bacterium
CAACAGGAATGACGGGCGAACCGTCACCGGGATTCCGAGGAGTCGGAACGAGATCACCGTCCCCATATTGGCCGATGCCGGGGGCTGGGCGTGAAACTTCGGGTTACGCTCGCCGCCATGAGCGACGATCTCCGATCCAAGGTGGCCGCGGACATGCCCCGTCTCACCGGGCTGCTCGGCGAGTTGATCCGTCTCCCCTCGGTCAGCGCTCCCGGATACGACAAGGCGAAGGTCCGCCACGCAGCGGAGAAGATCGTCGGGATCCTCGAGGAGTCCGGATACCAGAACGCGCAACTCTTGGAGGTAGAGGGCGGCAATCCTGCTGTCTTCGCCGAGATCGCGGCCCCCGAGGGGGCACCCACGATCCTTCTCTATGCCCACTACGACGTTCAACCGCCAGGTCCGGCATCGGAATGGGAGACCGGCCCCTTCGAACCGGTCGATCGCGACGGGCGGATCTACGGCCGTGGTGCGGCAGATGACAAGGGCGGGATCGTCATGCACCTGGGAGCGGTGGCAGCCCATGGCGGAAAGCCCCCCGTCGGTGTCCAGATCTTCTTCGAGGGTGAGGAGGAAGCCGGGTCGGAGAGTCTCGAAGGCATTCTCGAGAAGTACGCCCATCTGCTGAAGCCGGACGTGATCGTGATCGGAGACGGAGGCAACTGGTCGGTCGGAGTGCCTGCATTCCTCACCTCGTTGCGAGGCATCGTTGCCGTGTCATTCGAGCTGCGGACGCTGAGAGCGGCGGTCCACTCCGGTCAGTATGGAGGGGTGTTCCCCGATGCCCTCATCGCCATGGCCCGGCTCCTGGCAAGCCTCCACGACGACGAGGGGAATGTCGCCATCCAGGGCCTCGTCAGTGAGGAGTTCGAAGGGCTCGACGTCCCCGAGGAGCTGGCCAGGCGGCAGGCGAAAGCGCTCGACGGCATCGAGCAGATCGGCACCGGGTCGATACCGTCTCGAATCTGGAGCCGCCCCGCGATATCGGTGCTCGCACTCGACGCCCCAGCGGTGTCGGAGGCGATCAATCAGTTGGTGCCGGTGGCACGAGCCAAAGTCAGCATGCGGGTCGCCCCCGGCCAGAACACGGCGTCCGCCCTGAAGGCGCTCAAAGGCCATCTGGTCGCCAACGCGCCATGGGGCACCAGGGTCGAGTTCTTCCACGAGGAGGCCGGCGACCCCTCGACCCTGGCCACCGACAACTTCGCAGTCGATGCGTGGACCGAGGCTTTCATCGATGGATACGGCGCCGAGCCGGTGTTCATGGGCGCCGGGGGATCGATTCCGTTCATCGCGACCTTTGCCCACCTCTTCCCCGATGCCCCGATCCTGGTCATCGGCACCAGTGATCCGACCAGCTCCTATCACGCGCCCAACGAGAGCCAAGACCTGGGCGACCTGGAGAAGGCCGTGATCTCGGAGGCAATCGCCTTCAGGTTGCTTGCCGACTCAGGCTGATCAGGCACCGAATCAGCCACCGGCAATCTCAGCGGGAACCGGTGAAGCCCTGCTGCCTCCATGCCTCGTAGACCACCACCGCCGCCGCATTGGACAGATTGAGCGAGCGGACACCGGAGACCATCGGCAGCCGGAGTCGGTCGGCGAGCCATGGAAGCTGCTTCACCTCGTCGGGTAGACCGACCGACTCCGGCCCGAAGAGAAGCGCGTCCCCGGGGAGATAGCGGATGTCGGCATACGACCGCTCGGCGTCCACGGTGAGAGCCAGGACCCGGGTCGGGTGGGTGCTTCCCCGCCACTGATCCAGGTCCGGATGGACCGTGACCACCGCCCTGTCCCGGTAGTCCATGCCGGCCCGACGCAGTTTGGCGTCGTCCATGTCGAAGCCAAGCGGCTCGATCAGATGCAAACGGCACCCGGTCACCGCGGCGAGACGCATCGCGTTGCCGGTGTTGGGTGGGATCTCCGGCCGGAAGAAAACGATGTCGAACACGATCAGTGGATATCGAAGAGACGGAGCTCGGTGTCCTCGATCTCACGAAGACCGTCGTAGTCGACTTCGATGGCCTCGATCCCGCGTGCCACGGCCAGCACCAGCGCCTGCGGCGTGATCGTCTGGGCGACGAAGATCCCTCTGATCTGCCCCAGCCTCGGGTCGTTGCCCAATCTCTCGAGATATCGAGATAGCTGCTCCACTCCGTCGATCTCTCCTCTGCGCTTCACCTCGATGGCAACCGTCTGCCCCACGACATCTGAGCAGACGAGGTCGACCGGCCCGATATCGGTCGGGTACTCGCGGCGGATCAGGGTCAAGCCCTCCTCGAGCACCCAGGGCCGTGCGGCGAGAAGCTGCTGAAGATGCGCCTCCACCC
>JBOGEU010000126.1:0-3189 GCA_050741995.1 Acidimicrobiia bacterium
GGCTAGGACCAGGGGTGTGAACGAGAGCAGGCCGTCGACGAAGCGCATGAGGATGGCGTCGACCAAGCCGCCGTAGTACCCGGCGGCGAGTCCCATGACGACGCCGATCACCATGGCGATGCCCACCGACGCGAAGCCCACCACGAAGGAGATGCGGGCGCCGTAGAGGATGCGGCTGAGCATGTCGCGGCCGAAGCTGTCGGTGCCGAGCCAATGGGCCCATGTGGGCCCCTGGAAGGCGGCCATGTAGTCCTGCTTGAGCGGGTCGTAGGGGGCGAGGACCGGGGCGAGGACGGACACAGCGATGAACAGGGCCACGATGATCGCCCCCGCCACCGCACCCCGATTGGCGCAGAAGCGGAGGACCATGAGGCGGCGGGGCGACAGCCGCCGCTCGAGGGCCTCCGTGGGGGCCTCCGTAGGGGCGTCCGCGAGAGCCGCCCGGACGTCCACGCGCGCCATGCCTCAGGCCTCCCGCATCCGCGGGTTCAGGAAGCGGTAGAGCAGGTCCACCCCCAGGTTGATGACGATGAACATGATGGCGATCACCATGACCGTGGCCTGCACCAACTGGTACTCACGGTTGAGCACGGCGATGGTCACGAGCCGGCCGATGCCGGGCAAGGCGAACACGGTTTCGGTCATCACCGCCCCGCGAAGCATGCCCCCGAGCTGCAGGCCCACGATTGTGACCACCGGGATCAGCACGTTGCGCAGGGCGTGCTTGTAGACGACGGCGCGTCCGTCGACGCCTTTGGCTCGTGCCACCTTGATGTAGGGCTGGTTAAGCACGTCGACCAAGCTCGATCGCGTGATGCGGGCGATAAGCCCCGCGTACCAGGCGCCCAGAGTGAAAGCGGGCAGGATCATATGGGTAACGCTCGCCGAGAGGTCCTTCCAGGGCGAGACGTAGCCCATGGTCGGGAACCACCCCAGCGAGACTCCGAAGATCCAGATCAGCACGATCCCCAAGTAGAAGCTGGGGAATGAGTTGAAGAAGATGGCGAGCCCCATGCCGGTGTAGTCGACCCAGGTGTTGCGCTTGAGGGCGGCCAAGATGCCGGAAGGCAGGGCGAGAGCCAGGGCGAACACGAGCGACCACAGGCTCAGGAACAGGGTCACCGGCAGCGCATCGTGGAGGATCAGCTTCGAGACCCGGGCGCCGGAGATGTACGAGTAGCCCCAGTCGCCGCGGACGAAGCGCGACACCCAGAGGCCGTACTGGACGAAGACGGAGCGATCGAGGCCCAGCTCCGTCCGCAGGCGCGCGTAGGACTCCGGGTTGTAGTCGGAGCCGAGCATCACGGTGACCGGATCGCCCGGCGCCATCTTCATGATGGAGAAGACGAAGACCGAGATGAGGAAGAGCAGGATCAGCGTGTGCAGCAACCGCTTGAGGGCGAACTGGAGCATACGGATGCTCGGTAGGGGCGGACGGCCGGGCCGCCCGCCCCGCCTCCCCTTCTAAAGGTGGACGGTGTGGAACCGCATGGAATCGCTGGGAATATATTCGAACCCCTTGACCTTTGCGGCCAGCACCTTGAAGACCTTGAAGTGGGCGATGAAGGCGCAGGGAGCCTCGTGGGCGAGGATCAGTTCGGCCTTATCGTAGAGCGCCTTGCGTTTCGCCACATCGGATTCGAACTGCGCCTCCGACACCAGCCGGTCGAACTCCTTGCTGCTGAAACCTACGAAGTTCCAGGGCTTGCCGGTCGACCACTCGGGGTAGATCGTTTCATCTGGGTCCAGGTCCGCGACCCATCCCTCGTCATACATGGTGAAGTCGCCGGTGTTTCGCTTCTTGTGCCAGGTGGCCGACTCGTAGAGCTGGATGCGCACCTTGACGCCGATCTCCGCCAGCATCGGCTGCACCAGTTCAGCCATGCGGGGGCCGACCCCGCCCGAGCCGGTATACTGGCCGACCACCATCCACTCGACGTCGACGTCGCCCTGGTGCTTGGACTTCGCCCGGTACGCCTTCGCCTTCTCGAGGTCGAAGTACTGGGCGCGCTTGGACGTGCACTGGTCCTCATTGTAGAAATTCGTCATCGGCGGCGAGATGGCGCTGCACGCCTCGATGGCGGCGCCGAAGTAAGCCTGTTGCAGGATCGGCTCGCGGTTGATGGCGAAGGCCACGGCCTGCCGGAGCGCTACGTCGTCGAAGGGCGGCTTGCGACAGTTCATGCCGACGAAGGTGTAGTTGCCTTCAACGCCGCCGACCACCTGGACGTTAGGATTCTGTTCCAGCATCGGTACGAACTGGAAGGGGATCAGGTCCATGCCGTCCATCTCGCCCGACATGAGGGCGCCCACCGCCGTCGAGCTCTCGCGCAGCAGGTGCATCGTCACCCGGTCGAGGTACGGCAGCGGCTTGCCGTCGGCCCCCTGCTCGAAGTAGTGCGGGTTTCTCTCGACGACGATGCGGTCGTTCTCGATCCACTCCACGAAGCGGAAGGGTCCGGTTCCCACCGGGTGGCGGCCATACTGGCGCCCCCACTTCTCGACCGCCTTCGGGTTCACGATCGTCCCGGCCCGGCCAGTGCTCCCGGTCCAGGCCACCGGCAGGAATTGGTACGGCCGCTTGAAGGTGATCTTGAGCTTGTGCGAGTTCAGGATTTCGATCTTATCGAGGTCCGCCAGCTTCCAGGCGTGCGGAGACTTCACCTCGGGATCGCGCACTCGGTCCTGATTCCACTTGATCGTCTCGGCCGTACAGTCGTCGCCGTTGTGGAATTTCACCCCCTGGCGGAGCGTCAGCAGGTGGGTGGTAGGCGTGGGCATCTCCCACTTCTCCATGAGGTCCGGGACGAAGGAGACGTGCTTGCCGTCGAAGGCCACTTTGAGGATGCCGTTGTAGATGTTGTCGTGGATCTTGATGGCGCCGAGCGAGGAGGTGAAGTGCGGGTCGAGGGTGTCGACAGTATCGATCCAGGCTATGTTGAGCTCTCCGCCACGCTTGATGCTCTCCGCCCAGGCGCGACCACCGAATCCGGGCACCGCAACGCCGGCGCCAAGCGCTCCTGCGCCGGCGAGAAATGACCGACGGCTCACCAGTTCCTGCGCCATCTTATTGGCGAGCGTCGCAATGTGATCGCGACCCTTCCCAGCCATGACTCTCCCTCCCTTTTTGTCGCTACCGCGATCGGTGAGAGCGATTCACGGGCCAACGACGGTGGCAGGCCCCGCAGG
>JBOGEU010000127.1:0-2249 GCA_050741995.1 Acidimicrobiia bacterium
GGAGCCAGACTGTCGTGCGGGTACCGAGACTTGACAGAGCCCGTCTCTCATATGGTGATAGCTGGTAGGTCGGTGTCCTGGGATCAGCTTCGGAGGGAACGTATTGCCTGCCCAGTCCGGGTTGTGCTGCTGGCCGACCCTGTTCGTGAGGGCCCCGTGTCCACGGGCCCGCGCATAGACGCTCTTCTGGCTGAGACCTAAGCCTCGACCGCTGCTCGGCGTCTAGGCGCAGTCTGGCGAAACACGTAGGTGGCAACTGTCACGGCTCCGTAGATCACAGCAAGGGCTCCCCAGGCGAACCAGTAGTCGCCGGTGTTGTCGATGAGGGTGCCGATCAGGAGCGGCCCGACTGCGAATCCGACACTGCTGCCAACCTGCATGACTCCCGATGCCTTTCCTACCCCGCCGGTGCCAACCCGATCGATGACCACCAGCCAGGCGACCGCATGCCAGGCCTGGCTCGAGCCGCCTGCGATCATGGCTCCCAGCCAGAGTGGGAGAGGACCCAGAGCCGCACTCGCCCCGATCGCCAACACCCCCACCACCGAAACGACCGAGATGATGAGCAGGGCAGTCGAGGGCCGTTTGAAGCGGTGCCCCATGGTGCCCCAGCCGATGCGCCCGAGCACAGCGCACAACCCCATGGTCGACGCGACGAAGCCGGCCCCGGTCGCAGTTAGCCCCACCCTCTCCTGTGCATACAGCGGCACGAATGCAAGCACCGCTCCGTTGCAAATGGCGATCCCGAATCCGATCCCATTCAGCCACGACACCGAAGCCCTGACCCCTCGCTCCAGTGGGGGCGGCTTCGAGGCGGACCGGGACCAACCCTGGGGCTCGGCGGGGAGCAGGGCTCTGGTGCCGATCAGACCGAGGATGGGAAGGATCGCCCCGATCGAGATGGCCAGGCGCCACCCAACGACCAGTGCCAGGCCGGGCAGTACCAATCCGGCCAAGAAGGTGCTCAGGGGTGGTCCAGCCTGCTTCAGCCCGATCGCCGCCCCCCGTCGCTGTATCGATATCCGCTCGACGACGACCCGGTTGGTGACCGGGTTGGCGGCACCGATCGCCATCCCGCCCAACACTGTGGCGATGAGCAGGAACGAATAGCCGGGGGCGAGGGCAGCCAACAGCGTGCCCCCGAGAGCGAAGATGAACAGCCCCTGGAGCGCCGGTCGGATCCCTCGGTCGGCGAAGCCTCCGATGGTGGGGGCGGCGGCAGCGCCCACCAACGAGGAGACACTGAACATGAGGCCGAGTTGCACCTTGTTCATGTCGAACTCGTCGAGGATGAACCGAGAGAGCACCGCCAGTGCGCCCTGCTGATAGGTCGAAGCGACCATGCCCAACACCAGAAGCGCCACCAATGCCGTTGCCCGTCGCCGGGGCCCTCCGATCCGGCTCACCCGGCGCGGGCAAGGCTTCGATCCCCACCCTCTTCCTTGTCATTTCCAGCTCTCATCTGCCCTACCCGGACCGATTCAGCCTTATCGCCTCTGCCCTTTCCGGCGCAGCAGCAGGCCGATAGGGCTTCGGAGCGGCCGGAACCACCGTGTTATGATTCTTGATAATAGATGCAGTTGGCGTGATCATCAGTGGTATCACGGCAAATCGGAACATCGAGGAGGACGACAGGTGTCGGTCGGACGATATGCGAGCGATCTGGAGGAGGGGGACGTTCTCCAGCCGGTCACCTACTTGATGTCACCGTTCATCGCTCGAGAGTACTGCCATGGAGTCGATGAGATCTTCGAGCCTTTTCATGCGCCCGATTCGGCAGCGGGGACCCAATTCGCAGCGCCAACACTGATCCACATCGACAAGATCCGATTGCTCAAAGCGAATTGCCCGGAGGGGCCCGGGCCCAATGCGCGCATCCATTACGAGTACCACGCCAAGCATCATGCCCCCGTCCCGGTTGGGGAGGCCCTGGTCGCCTCGGGCACGGTCAGCCGTCGTTTCGAGAAGCGGGGGCGCCAGTACCTCGAGCTCCAGATCGAGCTCAGGCTCGCCGCTACCAACGAGCTGCTCACCTCGTACCGAGACACGTCTGTGCTCAGCTATGTGCCGGCGGGGAGCCCGGCGTGACCGCCCCCGGATCGGTGCTCGATGCGGGGTCTGCGATCGAGGGTCCATCTCGGCTGATGAGTCGGGAGCGGATGCGCTGGTATTGCGATGCATTGGAGACGACGGCACTGGGAACCGGTGAGTTCGTGGTCGCTGAGCCGACGATTCACTCCGACGACGAC
>JBOGEU010000128.1:0-1550 GCA_050741995.1 Acidimicrobiia bacterium
GGAGCTGGCAAGAGCCGAGCAGCTCCCTTTCGCGGATCAGACCTTCGACGCCACCTTGGCCCAACTCGTGGTCCATTTCATGAAGGATCCGGTGGTCGGGATCCGAGAGATGGCACGGGTGACCCGGCAGGGCGGGGTGGTAGCGGCATGTGTCTGGGATCACGCCGGAAACCAGGGCCCGTTGAATGTGTTCTGGGATGCGGCGCGTGAGTTGGCGCCGGATCTCGAAGACGAATCGCAACTTCCCGGCACCAGTGAGGGTCATCTGGCGCACCTGTTCGCGGAGGCCGGTGTCGGCGACATCGAGGGCGGTGCCCTCACGATCGCCGTGGTGCATCCGACCTTCGACGAGTGGTGGGAGCCGTTCACGCTCGGGGTCGGCCCCGCCGGCGCCTACTTGCTCGGTCTCGATCCCCAGCAGCAGGTCGAGCTCCGCGACCGCTGCCGGGGGCTGCTGCCGCCAGGGCCGTTCACGCAGACGGCGGTGGCGTGGAGCGCACGCGGACAGGTGTAGGCGCTGCCACATCGACACGAGAGCCTGCGGCTGGCCAGCCCCATCCCAGTTTGCCCCCTCGCCACCGTCGGGTATGTGTGGGATCTCCATGGAGTTCTGCTCCTTCAATGCGCCTGCCCCGGATTTGGTCGTAGCCACCGCGATTCACAACGGGCATGAACTGCGGCCGGAGCTGGCCACCCTGATCACTCTGGACGGGACCACCCGTGCTCGCGAAGAAGACCCACACACCGGATTGGTGGCTTCCCGTTTCGGGATCAGCGCCGTCGTGCATCGATCCCGGTTCGAAGTCGACCTCAACCGGGAGAGAGAGGACGCCTTCTATCGGACCCCCAATGAAGCGTGGGGCCTCGAGGTGTGGAACGGCTCTCTGACCGAGGAGCACGTTGACGAGTCCCTGCGCTTGTACGACTCTTTCTACGAGACTCTGTCCTCAATCCTCGACGGCGTGGTCGCAGAAGTCGGTGGCTTCGTGCTCTACGACATTCACTCCTACAACCATCGCCGCTCGGGTCCCGATTCGGAGCCGGAGCCCATTGCCGACAACCCGACGGTCAATCTCGGAACCGGCTCACTACCTTCGATGTGGAGGGCCATAGCCGACACGTTCGTCGAGACGATGCGCGCCTCCTCTCTCGACGGGGTGGGCCTCGACGTCAGAGAGAACGTTCGGTTCCGAGGAGGTCACTTGACCCGGTGGGTCAACGGCAAGTTCGGCGACCACGGATGTGCGCTGGCCATCGAGCTCAAGAAGGTCTTCATGGACGAGTGGACGGGGGCGCTGGATGCCGAATCCCTGAATCAACTGGCAGACGCCCTCCTTGCCTCTGTCGGCCCGGTCACGGAGAAGTTCGCCGATCTATGAGCATCGACGAGGACGACCTCGCAATCGACCGACGCCTGTCTGACATCTGTGGTCTTCTCCCGATGCTTCAACTGCTGACGCCGGTCAACGTCCCCGACATGAGACGGGCGTTCTTCGCCGGCGAGATCGACGAGCCGGAGTTCGTCTACCGCGAGCTTCCCGACATAGATG
>JBOGEU010000129.1:0-7180 GCA_050741995.1 Acidimicrobiia bacterium
GGCCCGACGGTTCCCGGGCTCCGATGGCGAGAGCCCGTTGCGGTCGATAGCGACGATCCCGTCGTACGACCAGCTCGGCCTGGCGGTTCGAGCCGATCTCGGGCTCGAGACACTGGACCAGCTTGGCGAGGCGAAACCGAAGCTGGTTCTCTCCTTGCGCGGTGAGCGCCCGAATCACACCCTCCACATGGTCATCGAGGACGTGCTCGCTGCGGCCGGCCTCGCTTTGTCCGACATCGAGGCCTGGGGCGGCGAAGTGCGCTACGACGAGGGTCTGCCCCATCAGGGGGAGCGGGCGGGATCGATCGTCGACGGGACGGTCGACGCCGTTTTCGACGAGGGCATCTACAACTGGGTCGGGCTCGCCCACGGCGCCGGTCTTCGCTTCCTCGCTCTGAGCGACGACACGTTGGCAATCCTCCTCGCCCGGGGGTACCGAAGGGCCAACCTCGGTCCGGAGCGGTTCTCGGTCCTGAGCGCCGAGGTGGCCACAGTCGACTTCAGCGGGTTTCTCATCTACACCCATGAGGAGGCTCCGGCGGCCACCGTGGAGGCGTTTTGCCATTCGCTGGCCGCCCGTCAGGATCGGATCCCGTGGCAAGGGGGGCCGACCTTGCCACTCTCCCGGATGTGCGCGGACACTGTCGACGCCCCGCTCTCCCTGCCCTTGCATCCGGCGGCCGAACGGGTCTGGCGGGACCGGGGCTACCTGGGGGAGTGACCGCCCCCAGGGTGGCCGATGGCGGGGACAACCGCCTCGTCGTGGAATCTCTGGGCGGCGGCGATGATCCGATCGGCTTCGGTCTCTTCCAGCACCACCACCAGATGTTGTGCGCCGGCCTCGGCGAATCGCTCTACCTCTTTGGCGATCTCCGCTCTCGTTCCGGCCATCGAATATTTCGCTCCCGGCTCGCGGTCGAATCGAACCCGCGCCCTGACCGAGAGCGTCGGCATCGGCCTGCCCGCCTCGTCCGACAGACGCGAGAGCTCGGGGATCCTCGCCAGGAGGTCATCGGGGCCGGTCTGCGCCGCGTGGTAGCCGTCGGCGAGCGTGGCCGCCCGCACCAAGGCCCGTCTGCTGCGTCCCCCGGTCCAGATCGGCAGTTTGCCGCCCTGGGCTGGAAGTGGGCGGAAGACGTAGTCGCGCAGGTCGTGGAAGCGCCCTTCGAAGGGGCCCTCCTCGCCGGACCAGAGATGTCTCCACAGAGCGATCGTCTCGTTGACCAGGTCACCACGGTGCTCGAACCGGGTCCCCACACCGAGGTTGTCGAACTCGGCCCGGTCGGCGGCATCGGCAACTCCCACCCCGACGACGAGGCGGCCCTTGCTGAGGACGTCGAGTGTGGCCAGCTCCTTTGCGAGCAGGACGGAGTTGCGCAGCGGGGGGATGATCGCGCTGGTTCCAATCGTCAGATCCTCGAAGCGGGCGGCGATGTAGGTCAGGGCGACAACCGCCTCGAGGATCGTTCCGTACTCGTCGGCTTCGGGGCCGGGGGCAACCATGAGATGATCCGTCACCCACACCGAGGACCAACCGAGTCGAGCGGCGATTGCGGCCCCCGCCTCGATGCCCGCCGCATTGGCTCCCTTTCCAATCGTGGGGAGGACGAGACCGATTTCCATGACATCGATGGTGCCATTGGCATATCGGCGGCGCAATTCTTGTTCCATTCGTCGACGTGATCCGGGCTCGCCCCCATCTGTCACCGCGTTACCTTGACAGCAACAAATGTTGCTGCGACGATTGGCTCTTGCCTTTCCCGATGCTGACAGGGGTGGTTCGATGCGAGTCGTAGATGCGGTGGCAGCCTGGTTCCAGGCGGCCGGTTTCAAGCACTACTTCGGGTACGCCGGGGGTGCGATCTGGCCATTCCTCGACGCACTCATCGACTATCCGGACATTGTCGGGATCCAGGGCAAGCACGAGTCACAATCGGTTCACCAGGCCGACATCTACTACCGGTTGACGGGGCGGATCGCCCCGGTCGTGGTCACCAAAGGCCCGGGTCTGATGAACACCGTCGGTGGAATGGCCAACGCATTCCACGACTCGATCCCGATCCTCCTCATCGGCGGCGGCGGGTCGACCCACTTTCTGGGCAAAGCCGGGATGCAGGAGATGTTCTACAAGGGCCATGAGGACTCGGTCAGCGTTTTCAAGCCGGTGACCAAGGGGGCGTGGATGTGTGTCCGCCCCGACACCGTGGTCGACATCCTCAACCATGCCCTTCGTGTCGCGGTCACCGGTCGCCCCGGGCCGGTGTATGTCCAGATCCCGTTCGACATCCAGAACACCGAGATCGAGGGCGAGGTCGAGCCACCCTCGGCGAGGTCGGTGACCAAGACCATCCGGGCCGGGGCCGAGGAGATGGCACGGGCCGCCGAACTGGTGCGTGAGTCTGAGAAGCCCATCCTCCTCATCGGCGGGGGCACCGCTCGAGCCGGCTCGGCCGAAGCGATCGCGGCCCTGGTGGACGCTCATCCGATGCCGGTGATGACAACGCTGACCGCAAAAGGCATGCTCCCCGAGACCCACGAGTTGTCCCTGGGACCGGTGGGCCGTTCCGGCACCGAGGCGGCGGCACGGGCCGCTCGTGAAGCCGATCTCGTCATCGCGGTCGGGGCCAGGTTCTCGGACAACCACACCTCCAACTGGCGCCAGGGGGCCATCTATGACGTCCCCCGCACCAAGATCCTCCACGTCGACATCGACCCGGTCGAGATCGGGCGCAACTACCCGGTCGAGCTGGGGCTGGAGAGTGACGCGACGGCCTTCCTCGAGGACCTGAGAGTGGCCCTGGGAAGTGACCCGGTCGACCGGTCGCAATGGATCAAGCAGGTCCAGGTGTATCGCGACGAATGGCAGGAAGAGATCCAGTCGATCATCCATTCGACCGAGTCGCCGATTCATCCCGGTCGCATGTCATATGACGTCGGCGAGGTGATCGCCGAGCGAGGCCGGGTGTTCATCGATGTCGGCGACGTCATCCAGTACGCCGAGCCATACATGACGGTGCGCCGGCCGGGCTCCTGGCACATCAACCCCGGCATGGCGGAGATGGGCTGGGCGGCTCAGGGAGCACCGGGGGCGGTGGTGGCCGACCCGGACACACCGGCAATCGTGCTCACCGGAGACGGGGCTTTCCTGATGGGGCCCCAGGTCCTGGCCACAGCGATCGAATACGGCCTCCCGGTGATCTGGGTGATCCTCAACAACTACGAGCTGGGGATCGAGCGCAAGGGCGCACTCGGCGCCCATGGCCGGATACACCCGTGGATCAGCTTCCGGACCCCGGACGGTGAGCCTTACAACCCGGACTTCGCCGCGCTGGCACGATCCTTCGGCGCCGATGGGGCGAGGATCGAGAAGACAGAGGACTTCCGGCCTGCCCTCGAGGCCGCACTCGCTTCGGGGCGTCCCACGGTTCTCGACGTCCTGATCGATACCTCGCCCCCGAGCTACTTCACCAAGGGCCTGGATCGGGCCTACCCTAACAAGTGGGGCGAGAGCTACAACTCGTACGGCTTGCTGTCGCTTAAGAAGGGCGACGGCTGACCTCCATGACAACGCAGATTGGCGACGTCTCCGCAGGGCGACGGATCCTCGTCGGTGGGGATTGGGACATCTCGGCAGATCCGCTGACGGTTCACGATGGCGGCGGGGGGCATGTGGGTGGAGTGATCATGAACGACGTGCCCTCATCCCGCGTCGACAACATGCCTTACGGCGGATCCAAAGGCTCCGGCGAAGGACGGGAAGGGATCAAGTTCGCCATGGAGCAGATGACAGAGCTCAGGTTGCTCGTCCTCGCCCCAGACGGCGAAGTACCCGACGGCGGGTTCGAGAACGGAGGATCATTCAATGGCTGAGGAATTGCCCGAGATCGAGGTCCACTCCGACGTCATAGAGACTGTTCGCCGCCAGTACGACGGCCTGACCCAGTCCCAGAAGCGAATCGCCGAGTCGATAGTGGACGATCCGGAGTTCGTCGCCTTCGCCACTGTCGACAAGCTGGCGAGTCGCCTGGACGTGAGCCCTTCGACCATCGTCCGGTTCGCCTACAAGGTGGGTCTCGACGGGTATCAGGACCTTCAGGCACGGGTGCGGACCCTGATCCGTGCCCAGATGAGGCATGCGTCGGAGCCCCAGGATGACACAAGCGCCACCGGGCACCTGGCGGACACGTCGTTCGCCGCCTCCCTGGAGAGGGACGTCGATCACCTGTTGCGGACCATCAAGGCGCTGGACCGCGGGACCCTGGCAAGGGCGGTGGAGGTGCTCGCTTCGGCCGATCGGATATTCGTCACCGGGGACATCACCTCTTACAGCCTCGCCTATTACTTCGCACTGGCCGCAAACCGGGCGCGGGGCAAGGTGCACCTGGTCAAGGCCGACGGCGAGGGAGCGGCTCGCCTGATCGAGATCGGTCCCGAGGACGCATTGCTCGCATTCACCTTTCCCCCATACTCGAAAATGGTTCTCAGGGTTGTCGAGTGGGCCATCGAATCGGGGGCGACGTCCATCGGCATCACCGACCATGCGGTTTCCCCGGTCGGCCGGCGGGTGTCGATAGTCCTTCCTGCGGTCACCTCGGGGTTGGGCCCACAGAACACTCTGGTCCCGGGAATGGCAATAGCCAACGCCCTGCTCAACGCCCTCATCCTCGAGAACGAGGAGCGGTCCGTGACTCGGTACAAGTCGGTGAATCGCCTGCTCGGGAAATGGGAGCTTTTCGTCCTTGGGGAAGACGAGAGTGAGTGATGCTCATCCTGCCCCACTCCAGGGAGTCCGGGTAGTAGACATCACCGACGAGTTCGGGGGCTATGCCGGGCGGCTTCTGGCCGGCCTCGGCGCCGACGTCATCAGAGTCCACGACCAGCGGCGGGTACGAGTGCCTCCACTGCCACCACTCATCGAGGTGGGGGACGACGTCACCAGTCTCTTCGACGAGTTCGTCCACGGAGGGAAACGTTCCATCGCCCTCGACACCGCTCTCGCCACCGGCATCGAGATGCTGGAGCGTCTGGTGCAATCCGCCGACGTCGTCTTGAGCGCCGCTGACGGGCGCGCTCCGGGCGGCTGGTCCGAGGTCAACCCGGGCGTGGTCCATGTCGTGATCACCCCCTTCGGGTGGGATCGATCACCGGAATGGTCGCCGGTCGACGACCTGATCGTCCTCGGGGCGGGAGGGCTCCTCCATCTCGGTGGGTACCCCGACACCGGCCCGGTCGGCCCGTTCGGCGGACAGAGTCAGATCGCGGCCGGGATCTTCGCCGCGGTGGCGGTGATGGTTGGCCTCATCGAGAAAGAGGCGACCGGGGAGGGGAGCAGTGCAGACGTGTCGGCTCAGGAAGCCATTGCCCAGGCTCTCGAAGACAGTCTTCCGACCTTTGTCCTGACCGGGGAGATAAGGGAGCCCCAGGGTGAGGAAGCGCGGGAAGCGGGCACCGGGGTCTACGCCTGCCGGGACGGATACGTGAGCATGGTGGCCGGACGGCTGGGCACCGCCCGCGCCTGGGCCGCACTCGTCGATTGGATGAACGAGGGCGAGACGGCGGCGGGGGAGCTGCGCGAACCGCAATGGGCAGAGTTCTCATTTCGGCAGACGACCGAGGCGAGCGACCGATTCCGCCAGATCTTCGAGACTTTCGCCTCCACCCGGCGCAAGGAGCAGCTTTACATCGACGCTCAACAGCGGGGGATCGCGCTGTCGCCGGTGAGCGACACCAGCGACCTCCTGCAAAACGAGCAGCTCGAAGCAAGGGAGTTCTTCACCCATTTCCGGCATCCCGGGCTCGGCTTGGACTTGATCGCGCCCCGGACGCCATTCCGAATGTCGCTCACATCGCCCGTCGATCTCGGCGCCGCGCCGGTGCCTGGAGGCGATACGGCCAAGATCCTGGCCGACCTCGGCCTCACCGACGAGGAGCTCGCGTCTCTGGTCGAAGGCGGAGTGGTGTGAGCGGGCCTCTCGCCGGGCACAAGGTCCTCGACTTCTGCTGGATCGGAGCCGGGGCTCTGGTCACCAAAGCGCTGGCAGAGCTCGGGGCCGACGTGATCCGGGTCGAATCGAGGACCCACCCGGACAACCTCCGGTTGGCACCGCCTTTCAGGCCCGGGACCGGCGGGCTCGAGGCCTCGGGGTATTTTGCCTCCCGCAACCCGGGCAAGAAGAGCTTCGCGCTCAACATGAGCCGGCCCGAGGCGCGGGAGATCGCTCTGCAGCTCATCTCCAAGGTCAGCGTCGTGACCAGCAACTTTCGCCCCGGAGTGATGGAGCGCTGGGGGCTCTCCTATGAAGAGGTCCGAGAGGTCAACCCCGAGATCGTGTATCTCGTGATGCCGATGCAGGGCTCCGACGGGCCACATCGGTCTTTCATCGGGTTCGGATCGACCATCGCGGCCCTCGGTGGCCTGGTGCACCTGTCGGGTGTCCCCGGGCGGATCCCGGTCGGGACCGGGACCCACTATCCCGACCACGTGCCGAACCCGGGTCATAGCCTCGTTGGCCTTCTCGCCGCCATTCTCCATCGTGCCCGTACCGGCGAGGGGCAGAGAGTCGAGCTCTCCCAGCTCGAGTCGACGGTCAATGCGATCGGGCCCGCAGTGCTCGCTGCGTCTGCGGGGTCGCAATTGGCTGCCGTGGGCAACGATGCCCCGGGGGTGGTGCCTCGCGGTGCATACCGGACGGCGGACGACGAGTGGGTGGTGGTCGCCTGCTCGTCCGAGGCTCAGTGGACGGCTCTGAGCGGTGTCATCGCAGATGACGGCGGCGATCCCGAATTGCGGTCGTTGCCGCTTGCCGAGAGGGAGCAGCAACCGGATCGAATCGCCGATGCCGTGGCCGGCTGGATCTCGAAGCTCGATCGCGAGGAAGTGCTGCGCCGGCTGAATGAGTTCGGAGTGCCCAACGGCGCGGTGAACACGAGCGCCGAGTTGCTCGAGGACCAGAATCTGAATGTCCGCGGCTTCTGGCAGGTAGTGGATCATCCTGTGATCGGCGAGATGCCGATGTTCAGCCTTCCCTTCATCCGCGACTCCGAGCCCAGGCGACCGATGACCCGGCCACCCCTCCTCGGCGAGCACACCTGGGAGGTTGCGTCGCAGCTATTGGGGATGGAGCGTGAGCGATTCGACTCGTTGGTGGCTGCCGAGGTGCTCTACTGATGACCGCACTTC
>JBOGEU010000130.1:0-1050 GCA_050741995.1 Acidimicrobiia bacterium
CAGCTCCCCTGCGCGGACGGGCGCCGGGGGGGTGCTCGGCGCCCGTCCGCGCGGTGGCGGGTGTCAGCGGCCGCAGCGATTGCGGCGGACGTCGCCCTCGGCCTCGATGCGCTCCTTGCGCACCTCCTCGGTGACCTGTCGGTCCTCGGTCACGCTCTCGGTGTCGAGCCGTACCCGCTCCTTGGGGACGGCCTTCTTACTCACAACCGGCTGCTCTTCGTGGAGGACGACCTCGTGCTCCTCTTCCGAGATATCGGGCCCCTCCATCGCCTTACCGACGTTGGCGTCGGTGATGGGCTCACGCTCCACGCGGACTTCTTCGCGGGAGACGGGCACCGTGACGTTCTCATCCTCGGTCACCACGTACTTGCGCAGCCGGGCACGTCCGGACTCGCGGCTCTCCGTGCCGACATGCAGCTCCTCCTCGGAACGGGTCATGGCGTCATCGGTGGTGGGTCCGCTCGTGTCGCGACCCTCGGCCCCGGAGCGGGCGTCGGTCCTCGCCTTGCGTGTCTTTCCGCCGGTCTCGGGCAGGCCGCTGGGGGACCGGTCCTCGCTGTAGTCCATGCCGTAGTGGCGGTAGAGCCGGGCCTCCTCGTTCTGGCTCAGCTGGCCGTCGGGGTTGGCGGCGGGGGCATCCTTAACCTGGTCGTTGGTGTAAGGCACCCGCAGGTGGTCGCCGCTCTGTGTGGCGCCAGCGAGGGGCACGAAGTTGATGTTCGAGCCCAAGCGACCAATGTTCACCGCGATCCACTCGGGCTGATCGGTGGCCTCGTCGGTGTAGAGGTCGACGATCTTGCCGATCTTGTTGCCGTTGTCGTCAACGAGCGTGTGGCCGATCCAGCCGGCGAGTTCGTTCTGGTTCAGGGTCATGTCGTTCCTCCGTTAGACGGTTGTGGCGGATAGGGCAGTGGCTACGACGGGAGCGTCAATGACCGGGGCGCTGTCGTTGCTGACCTCGTCGTCGGTGACGTCCAGGCCGGGGTCGTCGTTCTCGTCGTTGACGTTGGTCACGATGAGCACAGCCATCGCCACGACGGCGAGCAGCAG
>JBOGEU010000131.1:0-2760 GCA_050741995.1 Acidimicrobiia bacterium
CCGTGGTGGGGACCGTCTCCGGAGAAACGGGTCATCGCCTCCCAGGCCACAAAGAACAACACGAAGGCGGCCGCCGCATGGAAAAACTTGTCGTACGGGACCGGTCCCAGGAAGGCTGCGACATACAACGGTTGGGATCCGACGAGGATCACACCACCGAGCATGTTGCCCAGACCGACCAGCGAGATCCCCCAAATGGTCGGGACCGAGAAGCTCGCCCAGCGATGGATCAGCCCGAACAGCACGAAGAGCATGACGTTGATCCCGGCGTAGAGATTGGTCAGAGGACTGTCGACTATCTGCCCGTATCCGTACATCACCACCATGTATGCGGTGGTGAAGATCAGGGCTTGGCGCACCGGGCAAGCCTGGCATCGGGTGGGTGGATGAGGCAAGGACCGATTCCAGCCTCCATAATGTCTCGCCCGGTTAACACTTTATTTACCGGTCATCCGGAAACGATGGAGTGTTTGTGCCCAGAAATCGAAAGGACTTGATCAAGGTGGCCTCAAGAAAATACCTGGCTGCGATCGTCGCCCTGTTGGCGACTGTGGCGGCGGCGCCGATCGCCTCCGCCCAGACCGAGGAGGAAGAACCATCCCCTCCCGTGAGCTCGCTGACTGTGGTCACCCCATACCCCTCGGTCGCCGTGGAGCCTGGCGATCAGGTGAGCTTCGTTCTCACCATCGGCGCCCCGAGCCGGACCCAGGTGTCGCTCTCGGCCGAGGGGACACCCGAAGGGTGGACAGCCGCGTTTCGTGGCGGTGGGTTCGAGGTCGATTCGGTGACTGCCGGTCCGGGCGTCGAACCGGAGGTCTCGTTCGATGTCACCGTCCCGGTGAGCACCAGTGAGGGAAGCTACGACTTCACAGTCACTGCCGCGGGAGGCGGCGAGACGGTGCAGCTCCCATTGCAGGTCAGGATCTCGGAGCAGGCAGGCGGCGAGGTGACACTGACACCGAACTTTCCGGGTCTGCGCACTCCGGCCGGCCAGCCAGTGACTTTCGACGTCGAGATCAACAACGGGACCCCCGCCGATCTCGAGTTCGAGCTGGCGCCGTCGGGCCCCGCCGGATGGGACGTCACCGCAGAGCTGTCCGGCGAGGCGGCGGCATCGACCATCCAGGTGGAAGCCGGTGGCAGTGAGACGATCAACGTCGAGGTGACACCGCCGGCAACCGCCGAGGCGGCGCAGTACCCGGTCACCCTCCAGGCCAATGCGGCCAGTACCCAGGTGGAGACCGAGATGATCGTGGAGGTGACCGGATCCTTCAGCCTCGAGATGTCCACCCCCGACGAGCGGCTCAATGCCGAGGTGACGGTAGGGAGCTCATCAGATCTCCAGTTGCTGCTGACCAACTCCGGCACTGCCCCCCTCGACGAGGTCACGGTGGGGGTCACCCCGCCCAGTGGCTGGGAGGTGACCTTCGACAACCAGACCGTGGCCATCCAGCCCGGTGAGACGGTTCCGGTCACCGCCACCATCACCCCATCGGAAGAGGCCGTGGCAGGTGACTACGTGATCAGCTTCACCGCCACCCACGAGCAGGCCGACGACTCGATGGAGGTTCGCACCACCGTCAATCCTTCGGCGGTCTGGGGCTTTGTCGGCATCGCGGTGATCGCCCTCACCCTGGCAGGTCTGGCGTGGGTCTTCCGGCGTTTCGGTCGCCGTTGACATGAGCACCACTATCCGAAGCAAGTCGCTGACGAAGACCTACGGCGAGCACACCGTGGTCGACCGTCTCAACCTCGACATCGAGGCGGGGGAGGTGTTCGGGTTGCTGGGCCCGAACGGGGCGGGGAAGACGACCACCATCCTCATGCTCCTCGGCTTGGTCGAGCCGACCAAGGGGTCGATCGAGGTCCTCGGACTCGACCCGCGTCGCAATCCGCTGGAGGTCAAGCGTCGGGTTGGGTATCTGCCCGACGCGGTCGGCTTCTACGAGACGATGTCCGGAAGAGCGAACCTGCGCTTCACGGCACGTCTCAACGGGTTGGAGGACTTCGGAGATCACATCGACAGGCTGCTGGAGACCGTCGGTCTCGGAGACGCTGCGGATCAGAATGCCGGCGAGTACTCGCGTGGCATGAAGCAGAGGCTCGGCGTCGCCGACGCACTGGTCAAGAACCCGTCGGTTCTGATCCTCGATGAGCCGACGACCGCCATCGACCCCGAAGGCGTGCTCGAGATGCTCGATCTGATCCGGCGGCTGGCGAAAGAAGAAGGGGTGACGATCCTTCTCGCCAGCCATCTCCTCCACCAGGTGCAGACGGTCTGCGATCGGGTGGCGATCTTCGTCGATGGGAAGGTCGTTGCCCAGGGACAGCCCCACGAGTTGGCAGCCGTCGAGAAGAGTGGCCGGATCAAGGTCGACTTCCGCATGGGCGGGGAGCCCGAGGCGGGGCGGGAGAAACTGGAGTCGTTGGGGACCGTGTCCGACGTGACCAGGGGGCAAGTCCCCGGATCATGGGTCGCCGACCTCGAGGCCGGCTCCCTCGCCTCGACGGTCAGCGGTCTGGTGTCCGCGGGCGCCGACCTGATCGGTGTCCACCGGCTCGACGAGGACCTGGAATCGATCTATCGCCGATACTTCGAGACGAAAGAGGAGGTGCCGGCGTGACGGCGGCGACAGCAGAGGGCACGATGTTGGTGGAAGGCCGTCCCGGAGGATGGAGGGTCGTCGCCCGCAAGGAGATGGCCGATCATCTCCTGTCGGGACGGTTCGTGGTGCTCATGGGAGTGCTCGGCATCGCCAC
>JBOGEU010000132.1:0-3909 GCA_050741995.1 Acidimicrobiia bacterium
GCTATCAACTGTTGGATCGACGGCGCCACATCGTCGATCATCCCCTCGACGGGCTCGCTAACAGTCAGGACTGTGTCAGCGAGGGTTGTCGCCTGGGCGGCCGCCTCATCGCCACGACCGATGAACCCAGGTTGGGCATAGCCGATCTCGACGCCGGGAGCGGCGAGGGTTGCCTGGGCGACGACTGCCAGGCCGAGCGCTCCTCCGTAGGCCACGGCGGGAGCAGGACCGATCCAGGCCACCACCGGGACCGGCGGAGCCGCCACCAACTCCACCAGTTCGTTCCAGATGTCTTCGTCGGCCACCACACCGGGTGAGTCGAGTTGGATGACCACGACCTCGGCTCCCCGCTCGGCCACCTCGAGGATGGTGTCGGAAATGAACGCCACCGCCTGGTCGTCGAGAGGCCCGGAAATGTCGATTACGTCCAGACGCCGCTCGCCCTCCGACTGGCCGAAAGCCAGGGAAGGCGCCATGAGGAAGATGGCCAGCACAGAGAGAAGAAGACGTCGCACGGAGTGCCGCCATGCTAGTTCGCCCCTGAAAGAGGCCAGCCGCCGCGGCTATCGTTGCGGCCATGACAGCGCCCGGACCGAGTGTGATGGTCGTGACCGATGCCACCTGGATCGAGAACGACGTGCGAGCATCGTTGACCGACCCGGGGACGGTCATCCACCGGGTGGCCGACCCTCGCCTCGCTGTTGCCGCCGCCGACGAATATGGCGTCGATGTGGCCGTCGTCGATCTTCAAGTCGGCTCCAAGGGTGGGATGGCAGTGGTCCGCGCTCTACGGGCCGCCGTCGAGTCAGGAGACATCGGGCCGGTTCGAACCGTCCTGCTTCTCGACCGCGACGCCGACCAATTTCTCGCCCACCGCGCCGGAGCCGATGCGGCGTTGGTCAAACCGTTCACCGCCCAGGATCTGCGGGCCGCCGTAGCTGTCCCCGCCGAGGTCTAAACCCGGTTCGGCGCCGCGCTTGAAACCGCCTTTAGTTCCCGGCGCCCGACACCACTACACTGGCTGACAATCGGGACGTGGCGCAGCTTGGTAGCGCGCAGCGTTCGGGACGCTGAGGTCGTGGGTTCGAATCCCGCCGTCCCGACCATAAAGGTGCTGGTCAGAGGCTTGCAATCAGGCTTCCGGCCAGCACCTCGGTCGTTTCATCGAACATTTATCGAACATGCAGGTTCTCAGCGTTCGCCCCTTCGAGGAGGACAGGGCCATAGAAATCTGTCATGGCTTGTCCCCCACGACCGGGTGGCTTTTCGTGTTACCTCGTAGGTGATGGATGCTGATGGTTTCGAGGAGCATGCGACTGATGACTCGCCTGTGGTGGCGGCGCGTGAGCCGTTCGAGTCGTTCTTTCGTCGGGAGTACCGGTCGGTTCTTGGCTTGGCTGTTGTGCTTTGTGGGCATCGTGCGGTGGCGGAGGAGTTGACGATGGACAGCTTCGAGGCGGCGTTCAGGAATTGGCCGTCGGTATCGGTCTTGGAAGACCCCGGCGCCTGGGTGCGGAAGGTTGTTTCCAACGCGTCAGCCTCGCGGTATCGCCGCTTGGCGGCAGAAGCGAGGGCGAGGTTCCGGATGTCTGGCGGGTCGTCGGTGCGTACCGGTGATCTGGGAGAACGCTCTGATGTGTGGGAGGCCGTGCGACGGCTGCCGCGGCGTCAGGCTCAGTCGGTCGCTCTCTTCTACTTCGATGGATATAGCCGTCGGGAGATCGCAGAACTGCTGGGTGTCTCAGAGGAGTCCGTGAAAACCCACCTCGAACGTGCTCGAAGAAGGCTGGAACAGGAGTTGCATGATGGCCACATCGATTGACGAAAGACTTCAACGGGCCGTTTCTGACTTGAAGAGCGACCTGGCAGGGGTCCCGATACCTGATCCGCCTCCTCGTCCGCGACGTCTGGGCTGGCTTCTCGCTCCGATTGCCGCCGCTGGGTTGGTCGTCGTCGGGTTGGTTGTCATCCCCGAGCCACTCCTCCCTCCGGACGGAACGGCCGCGCCGGGCGGCGTCGCAACGACTCTGCCTTCGGTGACCGTCCCGACGACAACGCCGACCACGATCACATCGACGACTCCCGCTGGTCCCGTCACCGAGCCCGCTATCGACATTCCTATAGAGGGCCCGGTCTTTGGTGAGGAAACGGGCGTGATCTTGCTGCTGGATGATGGCCTCGAAGGGGTTACCGCTGTCGACCTAGATGGCCGCCGTGGCGGACGCAGCATCGTGGAGGGCCAACGGGCCGGCGACGAGGAGTACTCGATGGTCCGAGTGGGCGACAAGCTCGTTGTGGGTTGGAGCGAACCCCATGCGGTGGACATCGCCACCCGGGAGGCGGTGTCGCTGGGAACTGCGACCATATTCGTGCCAGCAGCCGAACCGGGACGCGTGTGGATGGTTGACTCCGGGTCTCGCATCGGCAGTGCATCGGTTCGTGTATGGCAGGTCGACGTCATCACCGGCGAGGCCCTTCACGATCCGATTCCGCTGGACACGGACGGCTATCCACACATCGGAATTGAAGGCGGGCTTGTTCTGCAGACTGATTCAACGCTGAACCTCTGGATGTCTGCGAGCCGGGAGACTGTCCCGCTTGCATCGACCAGTTCAGGTTCTGTCCAAGACGTATCCGGCAACCACCTTGCGTGGTGCAGCGAAGACTGCCCGATTCTCTCGGTCACCAACACCGGCTCCCTCGACACCCAGGAGTATCAACCGCCGGACGGATACGACCAGTTCGCCCATGAGAGCCAGTTTTCTCCGAACGGTCGTTATCTAGCAGCGCTCGTTCGTCAGGCGAGACCACCGGGTGCCACTGCGATTTGGATCCTTGATCGGGAAACGAACCAGACAAACGTGGTCTCCGATCCGGGAACGTCAGTCTCCTTTCTGACGTGGACACCAGACAGCAGCCAGGTCTTCGCCACCTCCTACTCCTACGGGTCGGACCGGACAGTCGTTTGGCGGTACCCGATAGCTGATCAGGAGTTCGATTCTGTTGTCCTGCCTTTCGGGGGAGGGATAACACCTGTTGCTGTTGACCGGTCGGTTGGTGGGTTGTACCTCGACACCGATTTGGTCGATATCGCATCGTGCCGGATACCCCGCTCGAGGGTCAGCTCGGTAACCTCCTGCACTTTCGAATACTGATCGTGCTCAAGTGCGGTGACTGCTTGGTGACGATCTCGGTTCCGGCGAAACCGGTCCGGTGGCGCCTCCGCTCGGATTGATCTAGTCGTCGTGATCGATCTCAGTCGCTGGGAACGGACACCACGAATCTGAGCGCCGCCTGACCGTGGTGACCTGCTATCTCCCAGCATCCCAGCTCGGGAAGCTCGAAACCGGTGACCATGAATGTCCCGAGGGAGGGGGAGCTGGGGGAGGAACTGGCTCCACGTGATCCCCGCGCCCCAACGGTGGGAGCCGATCCATCGAGATGGTTTGCCATCACAATCATCTCGACGGGGCCATCGGATGTGAGGTCTTGACTCCACCACAGCCACTTCTGTGTCAGGCCGCCGTCTGCTCCGACGGGTAGATTGCTCCACACCTCACCTTTCGAATTGAGCATCGTCCAGAGTTCTGGGGTGCCGTACCAAACTGCGTCGTACACCGAGGGCAACGCCTTGGGCGCCTGTGAGGCCGGGGCGAAGGCAACGTCGCCAGGAACGGTTATCGGACACGACTTGGGGACATCGCTCGCTTCAGGGAGCGCCGCCACGCCACTAGAAGTCCTCTCGTACACGTAGCTCAGGGTGGCGCCCTTGTAGGTCGCTTCCACCTCCCAGCATCCCGGTTCGTTAGGGTCGCCGCCAGCGATCATGAACCAACCTTCTTCAGGTGTGAAGGCATTGGTGGCTTTGCCGCCGTTGTCGATCACGACCGGCTCGTCGGTGTCGAGGCG
>JBOGEU010000133.1:0-2278 GCA_050741995.1 Acidimicrobiia bacterium
GTGCTACCAGCCCCTCATCGGTGCTGGTGTAGTAGCTGCGGCGCCGCCCCTTGGGCGGCGTCCGCCACTCGGTGGTGACGTGCCCGAGCCGGTGCAGGCGATGGAGCAGCGGGTAGAGCATCCCATCGGTCCACTCGATCTCACTGTCTGAGAGCTCGCGAACGCGCCTCAGGATGGCGTACCCGTAACTCTCGCCCTCGGCCAGGATCGCCAGCACCAGCGGTGTCGCCGTCGCCGCTACCAGGTCCTTGTCGATCTGCATCACAAATCTCCCATACCTCGACGTGGAATGCATAGAAGCACAAGGTATCCTACCAACCGCACCCGATCATGCCAACCATGGAGCTTGTCGAAGATGACACCGCCGCTCCCATCGCGTCCCAAGGCGACCCTCGGCCCCCCTGATACGCTGCCCTGCATGGCGAACTCCGCTGTGGTGATCGGCTGGCTCATCGACTCCGACCCTTCGATTAGGTGGCAGGTGATGCGCGACCTGCTCGACGCTCCCGAGTCGGAGTGGACGGCGGAACGAGCCAAGGTAGAGACCGAGGGATGGGGGGCCCGGCTTCTGTCGCACGAGGACGAGGACGGGCAGTGGGCGGGTGGCGCGTTCGTACCAAGCGATTTCGACTTCAGCGAGTGGCAGAAGCTTGGCCAGCCGTGGACCGCCACTACGTTTTCGTTGTCGCAGCTACGGGAGTTCGGTCTCGACCCGTTCTCGGATCGGGCGCAACGAGCCGTCGAATTGATCGGCGCCAACTCACGTTGGGATGAGGGCGGCCAGCCCTACTGGGAGGGCGAAGTCGAGGAGTGCATCAACGGTCGGACCGTTGCCGACGGCGCCTACTTCGGCGTGGACGTCTCCTCCATTGTCGATAGGCTGGTGGGCGAACGTCTCAACGACGGCGGCTGGAACTGTGAGAGGGTCAACGGATCGGTCAGCTCGTCATTCGCCAGCACGATCAACGTGCTGGAAGGCCTCCTGGAATACGAGAGAGCCACCGGGGGCACGCCCGAGTCGCAAGAGGCGCGCAAGGCGGGCGAGGAATATCTCCTGAAGCGCAGCCTCTTCCGCCGTCTCAGCACGGGTGAGCCGGCAGACGAGCGATTTCTTCAATTCATCCACCCCAACCGCTGGCGCTACGACGTGCTCCGTGGACTCGACTACTTCCGGTCTTCCGCCACGCTTACCGGGACCGCCCCAGACCCACGGCTCGATGAGGCCATCGGCCATGTTCGCTCCAGACGCTTGGAGGACGGCACCTGGCCTCTCGACTGGAGCCCGCCGGGACGGGTGTGGTTCGACGTCGACGACGGGGAGGACCGGCCATCACGTTGGGTGACGCTTCGGGCGATGCGGGTGCTCATATGGTGGGAAGGCTACGCCGGTGCCGCCGTCGCTCTCATGAACCGATTCGAGGGCTCGGCACGACAATGAGGTGATGACGGATGCCGAACTTCTCGCCGCGATGCATTCGGTCATGCCGCAACAGTGAACAGACTTCTGGTTGGCGTGACTGAGTCGTGACCCGGGCGGAGGTCATCCGGATAGAGACGGACGGGGTGCCCCTCGACGGTCTCCTCTACGAACCCGAAGGTCGACCCCGGGGCGTGGTCCAGCTGATGCATGGCAACACCATGAATTTCTACGTAGGACCTTCTCGCTTCCTCCCTCCCCGACTCACTCGGTCGGGTTGGGCCTGCCTCGCCTACAACCGTCGGGGTCATGACGTGCTCTCTAATCGAGGCAGCCGGGACCTGGAAGGGGGCGCCTACCAGACGATCGCCGAGGCCGTCGCCGACAATGGGTATGCCCGCGCCTGGCTGATCGAGCGAGGTTTCCCGCCCCCGGTGGTGGTGGGGCACTCCAACGGCGGGACCCTGGCCGTCCGCCACGTGGCCGACCACCCCGACACTCCCGCCCTCGTTCTCCTCTCGGCTCACCGGGGAGGAAGGGATCTGATGCGGATTCTGGCCGAGAGCGGCCTCATGGCGGGGGATCGCTATGAGGAAGTCACTGCCCAGGCGCTGGAGCTCGTGGAGCAGGGGCGGGGGGAGACGTTGATGCTGGTACCCGGGTGGTGGCACGTCATCTCCGCCCGTACCTATGTCGAGTACCTGCTCCATAGTCCCGACATCCTCGAGCTCGCCCCTCGCATCATTTGCCCCGTCCTCTATCTGGTCGGGGACGCCGAGCCGGACCATCTCTACCCCGCGGCCGATTTCCGCGACCGGGCCTCGAGTCCTGTCACCGTCGAAGTGATCGAGAACTGTGGCC
>JBOGEU010000134.1:0-2235 GCA_050741995.1 Acidimicrobiia bacterium
GACGTTGGTGTCCTCCGCAGGAGCCTTGCGCCGCAACGAGACGTGTTCAACGAGCTGGCGGAGAGTCTCCACCCCGTGATCGACCCGGTGGCCGCCCGCGCCTTCGACCGGGTCTTCGACCATCATCTCAAGATCGTCGACTCCCTGGACGAGGCGCGGTCTCTTCTCTCATCCGTGCTGGAGACACATCGGGGGGCGGTAGCCGACCAGACAAACGAGATCGTGCGCATCCTCACCGTGTTCTCGGCAGTCCTTCTCCCCATGTCGGTGATCTCGGGCATGTGGGGCATGAACTTCGTCGACATCCCCCTGGCCCACTGGAGATGGGGCTTCGTCACGCTGGTTGCGGCCATGCTCCTGCTCGGGCTCGGGTTATGGCTGTATTTCAGCCGGCGCAGGTTCGTCGGTGGCCCCCAGCTCAGGAAACTGCCGAAGGCGGTCGGCCTCGGGCTGCTCCACATAGGTGTGCTTCCGATCAAGGCGGTGTCGACCGGTGTCCGGCATGTGGGCCGGATCTCCGACGCCGTCCAAGAGGGGGAACGGCCGGAGGACGGCCAGGCCTGAGCGGCCGGTGGCACGGCCAACCCTGACTACCGTCGCTCACCGTCATGCCAGCCACCGTCGTCTTGGGTGCACAGTGGGGTGACGAGGGAAAGGGTCGCGTCGTCGACTTCTTTGCCGAGTCGGCCGATTTCGTCGTCCGCTACCAGGGCGGGAACAACGCCGGGCACACCATCGTCGTCGGCGAGCAGCGGTTGGCTCTCTCTCTGATCCCATCCGGCATCCTGTACCCGGAGTGCACCCCGGTCATCGCCTCAGGCACCGTGATCGACCCCAAGGTCCTGATCGCCGAGATGGACATGGCTGCCGAGAAGAACCTCGACCCGTCTCGGGTGCGTGTCTCGTCCAACGCCCACCTGATCATGCCCTATCACCGCAAGCTGGACGCCGCGATCGAGAGGTATCTCGGCAAGAACCAGATCGGTACCACCAAACGCGGGATCGGGCCGGCATACACCGACAAATACGCCCGCTTCGGGATCAGGGTCCAGGACCTGTTCGATCCCAAGATCTTCCGGGAGAAAGTCGAAGCCGCCCTGGTCGAGAAGAACAAGGTCCTGCCCCGGGTCTATAACACCCTGCCCATGGATCCCGACGAGATCATCGACGAGTACCGCGGATATGCCGAGCGTCTCCGACCACATGTCACTGACACCTCACTGTTGTTGTGGGAGGGCCTGCGGGCCGGGAAGCAGGTGCTGTTCGAGGGCGCCCAAGGAACCCTGCTCGACATCGACCATGGGACCTACCCCTTCGTCACCTCATCCAACCCGACCGCAGGTGGGGTGGCGGTCGGCTCCGGGATCGGGCCCAAGGCCATCGACGAGGTGATCGGAGTGGCCAAGGCCTACATCTCCCGTGTCGGGACGGGGCCCTTCCCCACCGAGCTGCACGACGAGATCGGCGACACGATGATCGAGCTCGGAGGGGAGTACGGGACGGTGACCGGGCGGCGCAGAAGATGTGGGTGGCTCGACCTGGTCGCGCTCCGCTACGCCAACCGGGTCAACACCTTCACCAGTGTCTTCCTCACCAAGCTGGACATTCTCTCCGCTTTCGACACCATCAAGGTGGCCACCGCCTACAACAGCGGCGGGGAGCGATACGAGCATTTCCCTGCGCAGCAGAGCGTGCTCTACCACTGCGAGCCCGAGTACGAGGAGCTCCCCGGGTGGAGGGAGGACATCACGGACGTGCGCTCCTACGGTGACCTCCCGTCTCAGGCCCGGGCCTACATCGAGCACATCCAGGAATCTGTGGGCGTGCCCATCGGCTGGGTGTCGGTCGGGCCCGAGCGAAGCCAGCTGATCGAGATCGCGTGAGGGTCCTGCTCGTCGGTGGTGGCGGACGAGAGCACGCCCTGGGCTGGAAGCTGGCCCGCTCGTCCAGGGTCGATGAGCTGATATCGCTGCCCGGCAACCCCGGGTTGGCCAAGCTGGGGCCGGTGGTGGAGGGGATATCGCCCGACGACGTCGGGGCGATTGCTGCAATGGCCCGAATCCAGGGAGTGGACCTGGTCGTGGTCGGGCCCGAAGCGCCGTTGGCGGCTGGGGTGGCCGACGCGCTGTCGGCCCTCGGCATACCGGTGTTCGGCCCCACCCGGGCCGCAGCGAGGTTGGAATCCTCGAAAGCCTTCGCCAAGGAGGTCATGCGCCGGGCCGGGGTGCCCACCGC
>JBOGEU010000135.1:0-8223 GCA_050741995.1 Acidimicrobiia bacterium
GGTCCGCCGCCCTCGCCTACACCCTGGCGATGATGGCTGCGATGGCCTATGCCGGAAGGGGGGCCGGTCTGGCGGTCTTCGACGCCTTCACCCCTTATAACCGCCTCATCTCATCCATCTCCCCCCTGGGACGTGCCGGCGACGGAAGGCTGGTCTGGCGGGGCTGGCTCCGGGCCCTGACGGTGATCCCTGAGTGGAAAGGGCTTCCCGCCTTCGTGGTGATCGCCATCGGGACCGTGTCCTACGACGGAGGCTCGGCGACGACATGGTTTCGATCCGCCTTCGGTGATCGTGCGCGGACGATCCCGGGGGAGACCTCGTTGTTGGTGGCGACCGTGCTCGCGATCGGGCTCGCCTATTGGCTCGCCTCGGCGGTTGCGGCGCGGATGGTGGGCGGGGATTGGACCGCGAGCAGGGTTGCCATGCGCTTCGCTCACTCACTGGTGCCGATCGCCCTCGCCTATGCGGTCGCCCACTATCTGACTCTGATCTTCTTCGAGGGTCAGCAGCTGATCGCCGCCCTGTCCGACCCGTTCGCCCTCGGCTGGGACCTGTTCGGGACGGCCGACCGCAAGATCGACTTCTTCATCACCGGGTCGGAGCCCATCTGGTACATCCAGGTGGTTGTGATCGTCACCGGGCATGTGTTGGGAGTGGTGCTGGCCCACGATCGCGCCCTGGCCGACTTCGGGCGGGAGGCAGTCCGCTCTCAGTATGCGATGCTTCTCCTTATGGTTGGCCTGACGACACTTGGTCTATTGATCCTCTCAGGCTGATGTTCATCCTGGCTCACTATTGGGGTATCGACGAGGTAGGGGTTTTTGTGCTACCCGCAATCCTTGCCATCGTTGCCCTGCGCTGGGCGGAGCGAAGGGCCCGCAAGAAGGCAGCGGGAGAAGAGGGGAATGAGAACTCGGAGGAGCAGGCACATGTCGAGTGAGGGCGCGGAGGCCGTTGTCCGGCTGATCATCGACCCTGTGGTCGCCACCGGCCGCCCACGATCCCGGGTCGCCGCCTACTTCGCATTGACCAAGCCCAGGATCATCGAGCTGCTGCTGATCACGACCGTGCCGGCGATGGTCCTCGCCGCCGATGGTTGGCCCGGAACCTGGCTCGTCGTAGCCACACTGATCGGTGGATGTCTGTCGGCCGGCGGCGCCAACACCCTGAACAACTACGTCGATCGCGACATCGACGAGGTGATGCGGCGAACCAAGGGCCGGCCCCTGGCCCGGCACGAGGTGCCACCTCGCAACGCCCTCGTCTTCGGCGTGATGCTCGGTGTCGCGGGATTCGCCTGGCTCTGGATCGTCTCCAACCTGCTGGCGGCGACGATCGCGACCGGGGCACTCCTGTTCTATGTCTTCGTGTACACCAAGGGCCTCAAGCGATCGAGCAGCCAGAACATCGTCATCGGCGGCGCGGCGGGGGCGGCCCCGGCCCTGGTCGGTTGGGCGGCCGTGACCGGCACGCTCGGTCTCCCGGCATGGGTCCTCTTCCTGGTCGTGTTCTATTGGACCCCGCCGCATTTCTGGGCACTGGCGATCCGCTACCGGGATGACTACTCGAGGGCAGGAGTCCCGATGCTGCCGGTGGTGGCAGGCGTCCAAGCCACCACCCGGAAGATGTTGCTCTACACCGGTCTCATGGTGGCTGTCAGTCTCCTGCTGGTCCCCGTCGCCGGCATGCGCTGGATCTATCTCGGCGCCGCATTGGCGCTCGGAGCGTGGTTCCTGTGGGACACATGGCGGGTATATCGGAGACCCGCCGATGCCATGCGACTCTTCACCACCTCGACCGTGTACCTGTCGGCCCTGTTCGCCGCGGTGATGTTGGACGTGATGATCCGATGAGACGCACCGCCATCGCGCTCCTGGTCTCGAGTTTGGTGCTCGGCGCCTGCGGTTCGGATGAGGTGACTCCCTTCGCCCTGGTTGCATCGAGCAACGGCAGCATCGGGGTCGGGGCGGAACAGCGCATCATGTTCGCCCTGATCGATCCCGAGACCGACCAGTTCCTCGCATCTCCGGACCGGGAGGCGACCGTGACCATCAGCGACGAGAACGGCTCGCCGCTCGGCACCTACCCGTTGCAGTTCCTGTGGACCGTTCCCGACGTCAGAGGGCTCTACGTGGCCACGGCCGACATCCCGGAGGCTGCCACCTATCAGGCCACGATCGATGCCGAGGGCTTCGCCACTGCCGGCCCGGTCGGGTTTGTGGCCTTCGATGACTCGCCCTTGATCCAGCCGGGGGAGAAGGCGCCGCTCTCGGAGACCAGGACATCTGCAGAGTTTCCCGATCTGTCGATAATCACTTCGGACCCGGAGCCGGACCCGGCTATGTACGAGATGTCCGTCGCCGAGGCGGTGAGCGACGGGACGCCGGCGGTGGTCATCTTTGCCACACCGGGCTTCTGCACCTCCAAGACATGTGGTCCCCTCCTCGATCAGGTCAAGACGCTTCGTCCCGGCTATGAGGGCATCGACTTCGTGCATGTCGAGATCTACGACAACCTCCAGGTGGAGTCCACCGAGGACCTGCAAACCGTCCCGGCCACGGCCGAATGGGGGCTCCCGTCCGAGCCCTGGGTCTTCGTCGTGGACGGCTCGGGCACGGTGACCGCGGCCTTCGAAGGCGCCGCCTCAGAGGCCGAGTTGACCGCCGCGATCGACGCGGTGGCGCCCTGATGAGGGGCCCAAGCACCAAGTTGGTCGGGGATTTGGAGAGTCCTTATGATGCGGAGCCGATGGCCCGGACTCGTCACCGTCTCATTCGATTTGTCGCGATCATCGGCGCCGCTCTGCTCCTCGGTGCCTGCTCACTCATCGATATCGAGGATGCCCCCCTCACCACGTTCGAGCCGGCCGGCCGCTTCGCGGAGCGGATCGACGGGCTCTTCTGGCCGGTGTTCTGGATAGCCACCGGTGTCTTCATCCTCGTTCAGGGGGCGATCCTGGTCGCAGTCTTCCTGTTCAGGGACCGTGAAGGGGCCAAGGAGGCCCGACAGCTCCATGGCAGCCCCAAGCTGGAGATCCTGTGGACCATCGTCCCTGCGCTGGTTCTCGCCGGAGTGGCGGTGCCGTCCACGGCGGCCATCTTCGATCTGACCGAGTGCGGCAGTGATGCCATCGAGATCGATGTGATCGGCCATCAGTGGTGGTTCGAGTACCACTATCCGGATGCCGAGATCGACACCGCCAACGTCATGGTCATCCCCACCGGACAGGAGGTCTGCGCCCGGATGACCTCCGACGACGTGATACACAACTTCTGGATCCCGGCCCTGAACGGGAAGCGTTATCTGATCCCGGGCCAGACCACCCTCCTCCGTCTCGAAGCCGACGAGCCCGGCGAGTTCTGGGGTCACTGCGCCGAGTTCTGCGGGCTCTCCCACTCCCTGATGCGGGCCCGGGTCCAGGCCCTGCCCCCGGCCGAGTACGAGGCGTGGTTGATGGCCCAGCAGGCCCCGGCCGCGCTGCCCGAGGAGGACTCTCCGGAGTACGCCGGTTACCAGGTGTATGTCAACAAGGGTTGCACCCAATGCCACACGGTCCGTTTCGAAGACGACACCGCGTCCAACATCATCGCCCCCGATGCCTTCAACGGGCCAGAGCTCACCCACTTCGCCTCGCGCAACGTGTTTGCCGGTGCCACCCTCCCCGAGGAGGGCCAGACCAGGGATGAGGGCCTCAAGCAATGGTTGGCCGATCCGCCCAACACCAAGCCGGGCAGCTTCATGCCCGATCTGGCACTGACCGAGCAGGAGATCGACGATTTGATCGTATGGTTGGAGAGCAACGAATGACCGCCACCGCCGAGCGCCCAGCAACCACCATCTTCAAGCGGCCGTCGTCGACAACCGGCCTCTGGTCGTGGATCACCACCGTCGACCACAAGAGGATCGGCGTCCTGTACGGCTATGCCGCCTTCACCTTCTTCATCATCGGCGGCGTCGAAGCCCTGCTGCTCCGGATCCAGTTGTCCCAGGCAAACGGCGAGTTCCTCACTGCCGGCGCCTACAACGCCCTGTTCACCATGCACGGGACGACGATGATCTTCCTGTTCGTGATGCCGGCCTCCTCGGCGTTCATGAACTACCTGCTGCCATTGCTCATCGGTGCCCGTGACGTCGCCTTCCCTCGTCTCAACGCACTCTCGTGGTGGATCTTCTTCTTCGGGGCGATCTTCCTCTACTCGACCTTCTTCTTCGGCACATCGGCCGCGCCTGTCGGGGTGGATGGGATCGGGGGGATCGACGGCAACCTGGCGCCGGGAGGGGGGCCGGGCAGTTTCAACTTCCTCGCCGACTCGCCGAACGGGGGGTGGTTCGGGTATCAACCGAATGCCGGCCCGCTCTACTCGGCCGGCACGGCGATGGACTACTGGGCCCTGGGGCTGCAGATCATCGGTCTCGCCTCGCTGGTCTCGGCGATCAACTTCATTGTGACCGTGCTCAACCTGCGGGCGAAGGGGATGCGTCTGCTCCGCATGCCGGTGTTCGCCTGGATGACGACCGTCACCTCGTTCCTGCTTCTCTTCTCGCTCCCCATCATCGCCGTCGCCCTGTTCATGGTCACCTTCGATCGGCAGTTCGGGTCGGTGTTCTTCGCCGCCACCAATGGCGGCGACCCGATCCTGTGGCAGCATCTCTTCTGGCTGTTCGGCCATCCGGAGGTGTACATCCTGATCCTGCCCGCCATGGGGATCGTCTCCGAGATCCTGCCCACGTTCTCCCGCAAGCCTCTGTTCGGGTACTCGGCGGTGGTATTCGCCGGGGCCGCCATCGGCTTCCTCGGGTTCGGCGTCTGGGCCCATCACATGTTCGCCTCGGGGATCACCCCGGTCGCCCAGGCTGCCTTCGGACTGTCCACGATGATCATCGCCATCCCGACCGGGATCAAGATCTTCAACTGGCTGGGAACCATGTGGCTGGGCCGGATCCGGCTCACCGCGCCGATGCTGTTCGCCATCGGGTTCGTGGCCATGTTCACCATCGGCGGGCTCTCCGGGGTGACCCATGCCGTGGTGCCCTCCGATTGGCAGCAGACCGACACCTACTACATCGTGGCCCACTTGCATTACGTGATCTTCGGTGGCGCCATCTTCGGTCTGTTCGGCGGTCTCTACTACTGGTTCCCCAAGATCACCGGGAAGGTGTTGAGTGAGAGGCTGGGCAAGACCCACTTCTGGCTGATGCTGCTCGGGTTCAACCTGACCTTCGGCCCGATGCACTGGCTCGGATTGCAGGGCATGGTCCGCCGCACCTGGAAGTACGCTCCCGAGACCGGTCTCGAGCCGTGGAACGTGGCGGTGACGATCGGAGCCTTCATCATCGCCCTCTCGATCGCGGTCTTCATGATCAACTGGTTCACCAGCAAGCGCCATGGCCGGCCCTCGGGGCTCGACCCCTGGGATGCGCGGACCATCGAATGGATGGTCCCCAATCCCAGTCCCGAGTACAACTTCGGGTCTCCGCCAGTGGTCACCAGCCTCGATCATTTCTGGCATCTCAAGTACAACGAGGACGAGGAGGGCCGGGCGGTACGCAAAGAAGACGCCGACGAGATCATCGCCGGCATCGAGCACGACCAGCTCAACCCGGCGTCGCCGATCCACCTCCCCAACCCCTCTTACTTCCCGTTCTTCATGGCCATGGGGCTGCCCACCATGTTCTACGGGATCATCTATCACCATGCCCTCTGGGGCAAGGCGCTCATCGCGGTCGGCGCGATCATCGCGCTCAGTGCGCTGATCGGGTGGGGAATGGAGCCACTCGAGGAGCCTCATCACGAGGAGCCGCGTCATGACGAGCACGAGGATCTCGTTGAGATCGAGGGGATCGCAGCCGATGACTGACCGCGCCCACGAAGCGGTGGCCGACCATCCCGAGCACGAATCGTTGGGAGTGGACAACCGCAAGGTGGGGATGTGGGCGTTTCTCAGCTCGGAGTTCCTGTTCTTCGGAGCCCTCATCTCCAACTACCTGCTCTATTCGAACCGGGCCGGGTTCCCTGGGACCTACCCGTCCGAGATCTACGACATCCCGTTCACCTCGGTCAGCTCCTTCGTGCTGCTGATGAGCTCGCTGACGATGGTGCTGGCCCACAACGCCCAGAGCCGTCAGGACCAGGGCGGCACCCGCACCTGGCTGTTCGCTACCGCGGCCCTGGGCTCGGTGTTCCTCGGGGGGCAGGTGTTCGAGTTCACCGAGTTCATCACATTGCACGGCATGACCCTCAGCACCAACCCGGCCGCGTCGGCGTTCTACCTGCTGACAGGCTTCCACGGCACCCACGTCGCTATCGGCGTGATCATGCTGTTGTCCCTCTGGGGGATTTCACGGCGACAGGGGAGCCTCAGCGACAAGCACGGCCTCAACCTGGAGCTGGTCGGCCTCTACTGGCACTTCGTGGACATCATCTGGATCGTGATCTTCACCGTCGTCTACCTCCTCTCGGTGCCACCGGCATGAGCAGCGAAGAGCACGTCCATCACCCCACACCGGCCCAGTACTGGAAGATCGCCGTGGTTCTGGCGGTGCTGACCGCCATCGAGGTGAGCCTGTTCTATGTGAACCGGGCCCTCGACCTCGGGATCTTCAATGCGCTGTTGCTGCTCATCCTGGCCGCACTCAAATTCGTCATCGTCGTCGGCTTCTACATGCATCTCCGATATGAGAAGTCGAGTCTCAGCCGGTTCTTCACCGGAGGCTTCATCCTTGCCGCCGCCCTCTACACAGTCGTCCTGACCGCGCTGGGGGTTGTCGCGATCAGGGGTGGCTGACGTGCCGCTGCCGGCATTTCACCCGCACTACGACGTGTGGCTACTGGTGTTCGTGTTGGCCTACGGCTATTGGTACGCCGACCGGCGTCTGCGACCGGTCATGGCTCCGGACGCTCCTGGCGCCAGCCGGGCCCAGAAGTGGCAGTGGTATGGGGCGGTGTTCTTCCTCTGGTTCGTGTCGGGCTGGCCGATCCACGATGTCGGCGAGACGGCCCTGTTCACCGTTCACATGGTGGAGCACATGGTGATCGCCCTCGTCATCCCTCCCCTGTTGCTTCGAGGTGCCCCGCGATGGTTGGCCGACGCGACGATTGGGCATCCCAAGGTTGCCCGGTTGATCCGGCCGATCGCCAAGCCGGCGCCGGCCTTCGTGATATTCAACGCGACCTTCATCGTCATCCACTGGCCCGACCTCGTGGGGTGGATGCTCACCAGTGATCTCGTCCATCTCTCGGTTCACACCTGGCTGTTCGCGGCATCGGTCCTGATGTGGCTGCCGATCCTCTCCCCGACCACCGCCATCCCCAGGCTGTCACCACCCGGTCAGATGTTCTATTTGTTCCTCCAGTCTCTGCTGCCGACGATCCCGGCTTCGTTCCTCACCTTCTCCTCGGTTGCGATCTACCCGGTCTACGGGGACGCCGCCCTTGCCTACGGCCTCTCGGCGGTCGCCGACCAGACCATCGCCGGAGTGATCATGAAACTCGGAGGCGGGTTCCTCCTTTGGGGCACCATCGCCGTGATCTGGTTTCGATGGACCAGGCAGGAACGGGAATGGGAAGAGTTGGAGACCTCGCTCCGTGCCTCTTGACGATCCGGGAGCGTGTGCGACTTGCTGCATCTCCATTCCGGCCTGAGGGCTCTCGTCCTGGCCCTGGCAGTGCTCTCACCCATCGCCTGCGCCCAGACCACGGGCACATCGCGTGGGGTGGTCACGGCGGTCGAAGGGAGTCTCGACGAGATCACGGCGTTCAGCGTCCTCGTCGAAGGCTCAGAGGTGCGATTCCTGCCGGTAGAGGATGGCGACTACGACTTTCCGCTCTCACATCTCCGGGAGCACCAGCGGACAGGCGAGCCCGTATTTGTCGACTGGGAACTGGTGGGTAGCGTGCGGTACGCGCTGAGCCTGGCTGACGGGTAAAGGCCGACATCAACCGAAATCCGGAGACGAATTCATGCCGACCGACCTACCCCGAGGTCATTTCTTCCTTCCCGGTCCCACCGAGGTGAGCGAGGCCGTCCTGGCCGCTCAGGCTCGACCCATGATCGGTCATCGGGGCCGTGCCATCCAGGCTCTGCTGGCGACCGTCCAGGAGGGCCTGAAAGAGGTGTTCCTCACCAGCCGCCCGGTTGTCATATCGTCCTCGTCCGCCACCGGTCTGATGGAGGCGGCGGTTCGAAACGGCGTCGCCGGCGGCAAGGTGCTGAGCTTGGTCAA
>JBOGEU010000136.1:0-2761 GCA_050741995.1 Acidimicrobiia bacterium
GGGGCGAAGGAGGAGAAGGAGAACGATGAAACGATGGAAGAGCGTCGCCGTAGTGGTGGCTCTGATGATGATCATCGCCGCTTGCGGCGGCGATAGTGGTTCAGAGACATCCACCACTGCCGGCGACACAGTTGGCACGGAAGCACCAACAACGACGTCGGGCGACACTGCTGAGGAGCCGTCCGGCGACAAGGTACAGATTAGATGGTTCGTCGGGATCGGCGCCGGTGGCCAACCCGAGCAGGCCGATGCCCAGAAGCAGGTGGTCGACGACTTCAACGCCTCCCAAGACGAGATCGAGCTCGTCCTGGAGATAGTCGAGAACGACGTCGCCTACGAGACGCTGGCGACCCAGATCGCCTCGGACAACCCGCCGGACATCATCGGCCCGGTGGGACGGGACGGCTCCAACGCCTTCTCCGGTCTCTATCTCGATCTGGAGCCGCTGGTCGCATCGACCGGGTTCGACACCTCGATCTGGCCGGAGGCGACGGTGGAGAACTTCCGCGAGCCGGATGGGACCCTTCCCGGGTTGCCGTTCGCCTCGTTCCCGTCCTTCATCTACTTCAACAAGGACCTGTTCGATGAGGCAGGGCTGCCCTATCCGCCGCAGGAGTACGGTGCCGATGGCACCGCCATCTACGGCGAGGGCACCGAGTACGAGGGCGTCTGGGACTTCGCCAAGGTCGACGAGATAGCTCAGATCCTGGCGGTCGACACCAATGGCAACGACGCCACCAGCCCCGACTTCGACGGTGACAACACCAGTCAGTGGGGATTCATCTGGCAATGGACCGACCGTTTGTTCCAGCAGGGCTCGTTCTGGGGCGCCGGGTACCCGCTGGCCGATGACGGCAGCGCCGACATCCCGCAGGCTTGGGAAGACGAGTGGGCGTGGTATCACCAGGCGGTCTGGGAGAAGGGGTACTCACCTTCTCAAACCGAGATCGATGCCCTGGCCGACAACGTGTTCCAGTCGGGCTCGGTCGCCATGGCCGGCTCGCACCTGTGGTACACGTGCTGCATCCGGGACGATGCCAACAACATCGCCGGCGACTTCTTCGACATCGCGGTGATGCCGTCGAACAACGGGCTGGTCACCACCAACATGCACGCCGACACCTTCCGGATCCTGGCCGCAACCCAGAATCCGGACCAGGCGTTCACCGTCCTGACCTACCTGCTCACGGATGCCGCCCTGCCCTTGCTCACCGCTTATGGGGCGGCCCCGGCCGATCCTGCCCTGACCGATGCGTTCCTGGCCTCGTTGGACGAGCGTTATCCGCAGGGAGTGAACTGGCAGGTGGCCCTGGACAGCGCCGCATATGCCGACTCGCCGAGCCACGAGCAGTTCCTGCCCGGGTGGGAGCCGTACAAGGAGGCGATGGACACCCTCAAGTCCAGCCTGCTCAACGATCCAGCCTTGGATCTGTCGACGGCGATACCCGAGCTCGAGGAGCAGCTGGCGACCATCTTCCAGGAGAACGCGAGTTAGCTCGTTGGAAGCGTCAGCGACCATCACGGAGGGAGCGGTCGAGTACCCGACCGCTCCCTCCAGGTCGGGCAGGTCGATGATCGCCAAACGCCGGGGCCGGGTCGGGCTCTGGTTCGTGATGCCGTGGATCGTCGGCTTCCTGCTCTGGTACGCCATCCCGATGGCGGCCTCCCTCTGGTTCTCGTTCACCGACTTCAACCTGGTGAGCGAGGCGCCCACCGAGTTCGTCGGGCTGGACAACTGGCAGAAGCTCCTCGTCGACCCCGAGGTGCGGAACTCGGTGCTGGTCACCTTGAAGTTCGGGGCCCTGGCCCTGCCGGTGGCCGTCCTCTTCCCCATGGCCCTGGCTTACCTGGTCGTCTCCAAGAACTTGAGGCATCGTGAAGGTTTTCGCGCCCTGTTCTTCATGCCCTCGATCATCCCCTTCGTGGCCGCGGTCCTCATCTTCGGGGGAATCCTCAATGGTCGGATCGGATGGGTGAACCGGATCCTGGGCAACTTCGGCATCCAGGGGCCGAACTGGCTCCTCGACCCGACGTGGGTCTACCCGTCGCTGGTCTTCATCGGCCTCTGGGGTGTGGGCAACGCCATGATCATCTTCATCGCCTCGATGAACTCGGTTCCCGCCTCGCTCTACGACGCGGCCCGAATCGACGGGGCATCGGAATGGAGGATGTTCCGCCACATCACCCTCCCCTTCATCTCCCCGATCATCTTCTACAACCTGGTCATCGCCCTGATCGGTCTCTTCAACTACTTCCTGGTCCCCTTCGTGCTCAACAACGGGGACGGCTCGCCGGGTGGGGCGACCAATTTCTACGCACTCAACTTCTTCAAGGTCGGCTTCCAGTTCTTCGACATGGGATACGCCGCCACCCTGGCCTGGGCACTGTTCGTGGCGGCCCTGCTCATCACCGGGTTGTTGTTCTGGTCGGCGAAGTACTGGGTCTACTACGAGTACTCGGGGGGCTGAGCGTGGTCACCGCGGTGAAGCGAGCCCGGCCGACTCCGAGCCTGTCGCCGGGGAGGGCGGCGGGTTCGGCACGGGTCAAGCCCCGGTTCCGGGGCTGGCTGGTCACCGGGGTCACCTCCCTGGTCCTGTTCGTCTTTCTCCTGCCGTTGGGGTACATGGCCGTCACCTCCCTCAAGTCCGAACAGCAACTGGCCGACCTCGACGGGCCCATCCTTCCCATGTCCCCGGCCTCGTTCGACTACCAGGGCGAGGCACTCGACATCTACACCGTGCCCATGCCCGACGGATCGCGG
>JBOGEU010000137.1:0-4700 GCA_050741995.1 Acidimicrobiia bacterium
ATGAAGTTGAGCATGATCGTTGTGATCACCTCGTGCGCCCCGGTCTTTGCCCGCAACAAGCCGGGGATGAAGCCCCACAAGGCCCCACCGAGAAAACCGGCGAGGAGGGCGAGGGTGACATGGAGCACCGCCGGCAGTCCCTCGAGGGAGAAGCCGACTATCACCGCCGTGAGGCCGCCGATGGTCATCTGCCCCTCGGCACCGATGTTGAACAGCCCCGCCCTGAAGCCGAGCGCCACCGCCAACCCGGCGAGGATCAGGGGCGTGGCTGCCAGGAGCGTCTCCGAGATCGAGCTCCAGCCGACGAACGAGCCAAAGAGCAGCGCCTTGTAGGCAGGAAGTATGGCGTCGAGCCCTTCGGTGAAGACGATGAACACCGCACCGACTATCAGGGCGGTGAAGACCGCGAGCAGGGGGATGACGAGCAGCGAGCGCCACTCGACTTCGCTGGGGGCGATTCGCTCCCGCCAGGAGGAGCGCTCCGACGCCTCAGGCTCCTTTACCACGTCCGGCTTCTGGCTCATGCTCCGGCTCCGGCCATGTAGAGACCGAGGTCAGCCGCCGTCGCCTCCGATCCCGCGACCTCGGCGACGATCTTGCCCCGGTACATGACCAGGATGCGATCAGACAGTGCCAGCACCTCATCGAGCTCGCTGGACACGATGAGGACCGCGGCACCGGCATCCCTCTCTTCGACGATGCGCTCGTGGATGTACTCGATGGAGCCGACATCGATGCCACGGGTCGGCTGTGAGGCGATGATCAGCTTCGTGTCACGAGAGAATTCCCTGGCCACGATGAGCTTCTGCTGATTGCCCCCCGAGAGCGACCCCGCGGTCACCTGAGCGGAGGGGGTGCGGATGTCGTACTGCTCGATCAGCTCGTCGGCGTGCCGTCTCGCCTCATCCCAGTCCATGACCATCCCGTTGCTGTACGGCTCGTCGTAATAGGAATCGAGGACGAGGTTCTCCACGAGGTCGAAGTCGAGAACCAGGCCGTCCCGCTGTCGATCCTCGGGCACATGGGCGACATCGAGCTGATGGAGCCGTCTCGGTGGTGCGAGTGTGATGTCCTCGTCGCCGATGGCCACCTTGCCCGCAATCGGGAGGAGGAGACCGGTGATTGCCTCGACCAGCTCGGTCTGGCCATTGCCCTGGACACCGGCGATGCCGACGATCTCGCCGGAGCGCACCTCGAAAGTGACGTCGTTCACCGCGTTGTGCCGACGCTCGTCCTGGACCACCAGGTTCTTGACCGAGAGGACGACGTCCTTCGCCTCTGCCGGAGTCTTGTCCACCACCAGGTCCACGGGCCTCCCCACCATCATCTCGGCGAGGGCTTCACGCGTCGCGGTGTCGGGTTTGGCCTCTCCGACGATCTTTCCTCTCCTCAACACTGCGATACGGTCGGCGATCTCGAGCATCTCGCCCAGCTTGTGGGTGATGAAGATGATGCCCTTGCCCGTGTCCTTCAACGATCGGACGATCTCGAAGAAGTCCTCCACCTCCTGTGGGGTGAGCACCGAGGTCGGCTCGTCGAACACGATGATCTCCGCCTCCCGGAACAAGACCTTGATGATCTCGATCCGCTGCTGTATCCCGACCGGGAGGTCCTCCACGACCGCGTCGGGCTCCACATCGAGCCCGTACTTGCCTGAGATCTCCCTGACCTCTTGCCTCGCCTCGTCCATGTCGATGTGACCGACGGGGCCGCTGATGGGCTCGACCCCGAGGACGACGTTCTCCGTGACCGTAAAGACGGGGACGAGCATGAAATGCTGATGGACCATCCCGATACCGGCCGCGATCGCGTCTCCCGGCCCCACGAAATGGACCGGCTCGCCGTCGATCAGCACCTCGCCCTCGTCGGCCGAGTAGAGACCGTAGAGGATGTTCATCAACGTGGTCTTGCCCGCTCCGTTCTCACCGAGCAAGCCGAGGATCTCCCCGGAGTCGACCGAGAGGCTCACCGAGTCATTGGCCACCACGCCCGGGAAGCGCTTGGTGACATTTCTGAACTCGAGCCTCACCTTTGCGACCGCCTTGTCCGGGGACGGGCGGCAGCTTACACAGATGGCATTGGGGCCCCGATTGAAAAGGCCCCCGCATTTGCGGGGGCCTTTTCGTCAATAGCGGGTTGGATCAGCCACTCTCGGCCATGTCGGCGGCAACGATGCTGCCGTCGACCAGACCGGCCTTGATCTCCTCGACCTGGGCGACCAACTCGGCATCGATCGCCTCGTTGATCGGGCCGATTCCCACGCCGTCCTCGGCGATCGTGTAGAGACGGGTCCCACCCTCGAACTCGCCGTTGGCGACGTCCTGGATGGTGTCGAAAACCGCAACGTCGAGGCCCTTGAGCACCGAGGTGAGGATCACATCGCTGTACTCGGGCAGGGTCTCGAACCAGTCGGCGTCGACACCGATCACCCACACATTGTCCAGCTCCTGGGCCAGTGCGGCGGAGCCGACACCGACCGGGCCGGCCACCGGCAGGATCACGTCGGCGCCCTCGTCGACGAACGACTGGGTCACGTTGCGACCGTTGTCGGCGTTCTCGAAGTCACCGGTGAAGGTCCCGGTCTGCTCCTCGGGGTTCCATCCCAGGACCTGGACGTCGGTCCCGTTCTCCTGGTTGTAGTAGCGAGCCCCGTAGACGAAGCCGTCCATGAAGCAGGTGACACCGCAGGGGATCTGGATGCCACCGTAAGTGGCAATGGTCCCGGTCTGGGTGACTCCCGCGGCCAGGTATCCGGCCAGGAAGGCGGCGTCGGTGGTGCCGAACACGGCGCCACGGACGTTGGGGATCTCGGGGTCGTAGGCGAAGTCGAGGATCTCGAACGGCTGATCCGGATTCGCCGCTGCGGCCTCTTGGGTTGCCGTCCCGAGCAGGAACCCGACCGTGACGATCAGGCCACAGCCCTCGTCCAGCCACGACTGGATGTTCGGGGCGTAGTCGGTCTCTGCCTGCGACTCCAGGAAGTCCGAAGCCGGGTCGGCGATACCGGCCTCGATGGCGTCGGTGACGCCCTTGAAGGCGGTCTGGTTGAACGACTTGTCGTCGATGCCACCGGTGTCGGTCACCTGACAGGCGAGGACTTGCTCGCCGGATGGCGCCCCCGTCGTCGTCGTATCGGCAGCAGCCGTGGTGGTTGTCCCGGCACCCTCGGTGGTGGTCGTCTCCGCCACTTCGGCCGTGGTGGTGGTCTCTCCCCCCGCGCCGTCTCCACAGGCCGCGAGGACCAATGCGAAGACGGATACGAGAGCGAGATACCGCAAATAGCGTTTCACGCTGTTCTTCCTCCGTTGTATGTGAAAACCGGCAGGAAACCTGCCGACCTACTCACATTAACGACCAAGTCGGGCCTAGGGCGTGCCGGACAGGGGTTGGAGTCGAACCCAGTAGATCCACGGGATCGAGACCACCGTGACCACTCCCTTGAACACCACGTTGACCCAGAAGATCGACCACGCAACCTCAGCGGGGAAGACACCGAGCACGGTGGCCAGACCGACGAAGACCGCAGAATCGACCGGGATCGCAAGCATGTTGGAGGCCAGGACTCGTCCCCATTGACGTCGTTCGCCGAAACGCTCGACCCATCGGCGATAGGCCTCGGTGTCGATCAGCTCGGAGGTGACCTCCGCCAGGATCGAGGCGACCACGATCCCCCAAACCGGCGATAGCGCCGCTCCGAACTCGAGTTGGGGGCCGGTGAGTTGGTCGGGGGGGAGACGGGCCACCAGCCAGAAGAAACCGGCCATGAAGACGTTGACGACGGCGGCGAGGAATATCACCGTCCGCGCCGCCGATCGGCCTGCGATCTTGTGCACGAGATCGCGAAGGGTGAAGGTGAAGGGATAGATCAGCGTCCCGGCATCGACGGCGTAGCCCCCGAAATCGATGATTCGGAGACTCCCGATGTCCGCCAGCATCTGGGCGGCGATGTAGGCGCCGGCGACGATGAGAAGGGCGCGGATCGACCGATTCACCTGGTGTATGCCATTCCGGGCAGTGAACTTAGAACAGAATGACGGCATGAGCTTCCTCGCATCGATCCGGCGCCAGGCCGACGCCACCCCAATCGAGCGCAATCGAGTGGTGGACCTGCTGCGCGCCGCCTCGATCCTGGTGGTCGTCTTCGGGCACTGGCTGATGGCTGCGGTCACCATCGAGGAGGGGGAGTTGATACCGGGACACCTCCTCATTCTCGCCGATTGGACACATCCCCTGACCTGGCTGTTCCAGGTGATGCCGCTCTTCTTCCTGGTCGGTGGCTACGCCAACGGGCTCTCGTGGCGATCGGCGAGACACCGGAGCGAGAGTTATGGGGGGTGGCTGAGGTCCAGGTTGCGCCGGCTGGTGCTGCCAGTCGTGCCGCTGTTGCTGTTTTGGACCGCGGGCGGGTGGCTCGGGCTGCGGCTCGGCCTCGATTGGGAGGTGCTGCAACTCGCATCCCAGGTGGCCCTGGTCCCCACCTGGTTCCTCGCTGCCTACGTCGTCATCGTCACCCTGGCCCCGATCGGGCTCTGGCTCTGGGAGCGGTGGGGATGGTGGTCGATTGTCGTCGGGATCGCCCTGGCAGGTCTCTGCGACTGGCTTTCGATCTCGGCCGGCGTGGTGCCCGCCGGCTTCCTCAACTACATCCTGGTCTGGGGCACGGTGCACCAGGTCGGCTATGCCTGGCTCGACGGGACCAT
>JBOGEU010000138.1:0-2934 GCA_050741995.1 Acidimicrobiia bacterium
GACACCGAGAGCTCCGCCGCCTCGTCCCCGGCTCGGGAAGTAGCCGATTTGGCGATGACGAAATGGGTGAGGGCCATGTGATTGAAGGGCCATAGCTTCACCAGGAACTTGTTGAACGAGGCGTCGACGATGGGGGTGCGGACCGGCCACAGGATCTCGCCCGCCGTCGAGATCGGCTCCAGACCGGCGATGCGGAGCAGGTTCAAGAGGTCCTGGCGGGAGAGCCAGTTCTGTTTCAACACAGGAGCGGTGAGATGCAGGGCCCGGCTCAGTGCGATCGGCCCCTGCCAGAGTCGGTTGAACGAGTTGATGATGACCCGGGTCTCCGGCGTGCACAGGTCCGCCAACTTCCTCAAGACAGACTCGACGTCCCAGATGTCGTTGACCAGATCCGACAGCACGATCACATCGAATCTCTCATCGAGGTCCAGTTCGTGGACGTCGACGCAGCGGAACTCGAGCTCGGGGTGACTGATCCGTGCCTGGGCCACCGCCTCTTCGGCGAAATCGATCCCGAGGCCGCGACTCGGTTGGAGGGCGGCGAGCAGGTCTCCACTCCCGCTTCCCAGTTCGATCACACGACTGCCGGGCGGGATCAGGAACCGGTAGATCTCGGCCAGTCGTCGGTGGTAGTAGCGGGAGGCCGCGGGCTTGGCGCTCCTGGTGGCGAGGCCGTTCCAGAAATCGCGGCGTTTCGCCTGATAGAGCCGAAACCCCTTGTCGGTTGTCGAGTCAGCCAGCGGTGCCGACATGCTCTTCTAGAAAGCTCTGATAGGTCTGGGCGATTCCCTCGGCCAAACCGATCGAGGGCTCCCATCCGAGGGCCCGGAGACGGGAGATGTCGAGGAGCTTGCGGGGAGTTCCGTCCGGCATCGTCGAGTCGAGGACGAGCTCGCCATCCCAGCCCACGATCTCGGCGATCAGCTCGGCCAGCTCCAGGATCGAGATGTCGCGGCCGGTGCCGACGTTGAGGTGCTCCTCACCCGAATACCAGCGGGTGGCGTGGATGGTGGCGTCGGCGAGATCGTCGACATGGAGGAACTCGCGTCGTGGCCGGCCCGATCCCCAGATCTGGATCTGCGGGGAGCCCTGCGTCTTGGCCTCGTGCGTCTTGCGAAGCAACGCCGGGAGCACATGGGACGTCTCGAGGTCGTAGTTGTCGCCGGGGCCGTAGAGATTGGTCGGCATGAGGGACACCACGTCGGTCCCGTACTGGCGGCGTTGCATCTTGCCCAGCTCGAGGGCGGCGATCTTGGCGATGGCGTAACCCTCATTGGTCGGCTCCAGGGGCCCGGTGAGCAGATAGTCCTCACGAATCGGCTGCGGGGACTCCCGGGGATATATGCACGAGGAGCCGAGCACGACCACCTTCTCCACCCCGGCCAGCCGGCAGGCATTGAGACAGTTGGCGGCGATCATCACGTTGTCGTAGAGGAAATCGGCCTGAGCGGTGCGATTGGCATTGATGCCTCCCACCTTGGCGGCGGCGATGAACGCCACCTCGGGCCTGGACTCGTTGACGAAGCCCTCGGTTTCGGACTGTCGTGTCAGATCGACCTCCTCGGAGCCGGCCGTGATCAGGTCGGCGATCGGCTCTTTCTCCAGCCGGCGCACAATGGCGCTGCCCACCATGCCCCGGTGACCTGCCACCCAGATCCTCTTCCCGCCGATGTCGAAGGGCGGGTCGCTCATTTGCGGCTCCTCTGGTCGGGGGCGAACTTCGCGGCCCGCTCCCGTGCACGATCGATGTCGAGCCCGATCTCGGCGAGGTCATGGTGGACCATCAGCGTCACCAGCTCGTCGAAGGTCGTCTCCGGCTTCCACCCGAGCTTGGCCGCGGCCTTGGCGGCGTCGGCGCGCAAGGACTCGACCTCGGTGGGCCTGAAATAGGCGGGATCGACTTTGGTGAAAGCCCTCCAGTCGAGGCCGACGAGGTCGAAGGCCCTCTCGCAGAACTCGCCGACGGTGTGTGCCTCCCCGGTCCCGATCACATAGTCGTCGGGCTCCTCCTGTTGGAGCATGAGCCAGATCGCCTTCACGAAATCTTTGGCGTATCCCCAGTCGCGGAGGGCTTCGAGATTGCCCAGATAGAGGTGCTCCTGGGTCCCGGCGACGATCCTGGCCACCGCCCGCGTGATCTTGCGGGTGACGAATGTCTCGCCGCGCCGCTCGCCTTCGTGGTTGAACAGGATCCCGTTGGTGGCATGGATCCCGTACGCCTCCCGGTAGTTGGTGACCAGCCAGTGGGCGTGGGCTTTGGCCGCGGCGTATGGGGAGCGAGGCCTGAGCTCGGTGGTCTCGCTCTGGGGCGGCGGCGAGTTGCCGAACATCTCCGATGTCCCCGCCTGATAGAGCCTGACGTCGAGGTCGGCATCCCGGATGGCTTCCAGCAGTCGAACCACACCGAGGGCGTCGACATCGCCGGTGTACTCGGGCTGGTGGAACGAGACCGCCACGTGTGATTGCGCGCCCAGGTTGTATATCTCCTGCGGCTGCACGGTGCGGATGACACGTGCGATCTGGGACCCGTCCGTGAGGTCGCCGTAGTGGAGGAGCATCTTCGCCTCGGGATCGTGTGGGTCGCGGTACAGGTGGTCGATCCGGCTGGTGTTGAAGCTGGATGCCCGTCTGATGATGCCATGCACCTCATAGCCCTTGTCGATCAGCAGGTCGGCGAGATGCGAGCCGTCCTGACCGGTGATACCGGTGATCAGGGCTTTTTTCGGGCTGGTGCTCATGCGTGGGCAATCAGTCGCACAGGCCAGGGAGGGTAGCCCGGTCCACGTTGTCTCCCCTTCCAAGGGGGACAACACCGGCGAGCCCCCCTCGGCCGACCCGAGGTCGGCCGGTCCCCCCGCTCCGCAGGGGGACAACACCCGCGAGGATCTGATCGGGCGGGTTCACCCGTATCTCACTCGACGAGCCCCCCTCGGC
>JBOGEU010000139.1:0-1672 GCA_050741995.1 Acidimicrobiia bacterium
GGAACGACTACCACACGTTCCAGCCTCTGCTGTACCAGGTCGCCACCGACCTGCTGGAGACCGCCGCGTGCGGCCATCCCCTGCGCGACCTGTTCCACGACCAGCGGAACGCCACCGTGCACGAGGCCACGGTCACCGGCATCGATCTCGCGGGTCACGAGGTGCAGTTCGCAGAGATGGGAGCACTCAAGTACGACTACCTCGTCCTGGCGCTGGGTGCCCACGTCAACTTCTTCGGCGTGTCGGGGGCGGACAAGCACGCGTTCCCGATGTACACGCTCGCCGACGCGGTGCGCCTCAGGGATCACGTGCTGCGGAAGTGGGAGGCGGCCGACCGTGATCCGGGCCTCATCGATGACGGTGCCGTCAATGTGGTCGTGGTCGGTGGCGGGCCGACGGGAATCGAGAGCGCGGGCGCGATGTCCGAGCTGTACAGCAGCAACTTTGCGGAGGACTACCCCCGCATCCCGCAGGACCGGGCGCGCATCGTGCTCGTGGAGGCCGGGCAAGCGCTGATGCCGATGTTCCGCTCCGACATCCGCTCCTACACGAAGAAGGCGCTCGAGGCCCGGGGCGTCGATGTGCTGCTGGGCGAGGTGGTCGCGTCGGTGGAGCCCACCCGCGTCACCCTCGAGTCCGGGACGGTGCTCCCGGCACACACGCTGGTCTGGGGCGCCGGCCTGCAGGGGAGCCCGATCGTCGAGCTGCTGGGCGTGCCGCTCCAGCACGGCGACCGGGTCCCCACCGAGCCCGACCTCAGCGTCGCCGGGCACCCCGAGGTGTTCGCCGTCGGCGACGTCGCCTGGATCACGGACGCGAAGGCCAAGGACGTGCTCCCGCAGCTCGGCTCCGTCGCCCTGCAGGCCGGTGAGCAGGCCGGCAAGAACATCGCCCACATGCTGAACGGCAAGGACACCAAGCCGTTCGCGTACCACGACAAGGGCACGATGGCCACGATCGGTCGCGGGACGGCCGTGGTCCAGACCCGGGGTGGGCACACGCTCAAGGGGAGGGCCGCATTCCTGGCGTGGGGGGGCGTGCACCTTGCCCTCCTGTCCACCGGTGAGGACCGGACCAAGGCGGTCATGGACTGGACGTGGGCAGGGTTCACGCACGAACGGCCCGAACGGATCTCGGTGCGGACCGACCAGCCCTGAGCGAGAGGATCCGACTATGGCAACACCCGGGGGCCTGGTAGGCCCGGGACACCAGCCCGCCGACGTCTTCGTGGACTTCGGGATCACGGGCGACCTGGCCAAGGTGATGACGTTCAGGTCGTTGTACCGGCTGGAGAAGCGCGGGCTACTGACGTGCCCGATCGTGGGCGTAGCGGTCGACGACTGGACGGAGGATCAGCTGCGCGACCACGCCCGCGAGTCGATCGTGGGAACCGGCGAGGCGTTGGACGAGAAGGTCTTCGCGCGCTTCGCCGCCCGGCTCTCCTACGTCCAAGGCAACTTCGGCGACCCCACCACGTACGAACGCATCGCCGCTGCCATAAAGGGCACCGAGCAGCGGGTCTTCTACCTCGAGATCCCGCCCTTCCTCTTCGCGACCGTGGTGAAGGGCCTGGCCGACGCCGGGTTGACCGAGAAGGCCCAGGGCCGCAGCCAGCGGACGTCTTCGTGGTCTTCGGGATCACGGGCGATCTGGCCAAGGTGATGACGTTCCG
>JBOGEU010000140.1:0-13857 GCA_050741995.1 Acidimicrobiia bacterium
TGAACCGGCTCGGATCGTCACCGTAAGGCTGGCTCTTCTGGTTGGCATCGGGCAGGACGTCGAGGATGAGACGCCGCCCACCACCGAGTGAGGTGAACTTCTTGAAGGTGGACATCATGTTGTCGAGACGTTTGTCGTGGGCGCCCGAAACCAATGCCTTCAAGTCGTGGACCACGATCCGGATGTACGGTGTGGCCCCGGCATCCCATATCCGACCCAATTGGATCGGAACCCAGTAGTTGGGGTCGCCACCTCCACCTCCCGGTATCCAGTTGCGGTCTCCCGTGGTGTCGTCGACCCAATAGCTGACCCCGAAGGTGTCAAAGGGGGCGCCGCCATTCGCATAGACGGACAACGCCGTCTTGTAGTCGAGGTGCGACCTCCCACCGAAGAAGTCAGGCGGAGATTCAGGAGGAGTCGGCAGGGTGACCGGGTAGGTGTCTCCCAGCGCCCGCTTGAGGAAGGCGGCCATCTGGCCACGGGTCACCGAGTCCTGCGGGCAGAACCTGTCGTTCACCGGCGGGTTGCACCCGACCGTGATCCCCGAGGCAGCGATCTGCTCGATGGCGTTCTCGAAGACAGAGCCGTCGTCGTCCCAGAACCGTCCGGAAGGATCCGGCTGATCGTTGCAACCTATCTGCTCCGGGCCCGCGGCGAGAGAGTCGAAATAGATCGAGTTGTCCTTGGGGGAGGTTCCCTCACCGCCGTAGTAGACGTCGAACCAGAGCGATCCCACCTTGAGCTGCGACTCCGACGAGCGGCGGAAGTTGAGGTTGGCCGCCTTGAACGCCTGGTTTCCGTCGACGTAGCCCTCGAGGATCCCGTTTCGCTGGCCGAGGCTGTTCACCTTGACCCTGGCTTCGATGCAGTACCACTTGCCGTGCTTGAGGGTGGACAGGTTGGGATCCCAATTGAGGATTTGCCCGTCGAGGCCGGCCCCGCTCGAGCTGAGCAGATAGGCATACCAACCCACCTGGGTCACTTCGGCGTCGATGTAGGGATAAGTAGGCGCCTGTCCGGAGTACACCGGAGAGAACGACATCCGGGCCGACCAACAAGGGCTCGCCGAGGTCGATTCTTCGAGCCCATTGCACCGGCCGGTGCCGTTCAGATCTGCGAAACCGGGCAGCTTTCCACGCCACGGCCGATCGACGCGAAACCCGGTGGGGAACTTGAGCCAGTAACGCATCCACATCTCTTCCGGCTCGGAGCCGAGTGCGCCCGACGTGCTCCAATGCCCGGTCGACCCCCAGTGGTGGCCGGTTGGGATCTTCGACACGGCGCCGTCGCCCTGATGGCCGGCTGAAGTCGGGTGGAGATCCCAACCGGAGAATCCGCCGACCCCTCCTTCGAAATCCTCATCGAGCCAGGGGTCGACAGCCGCATCAGCCGGCTGCGAAGGCACGATTGGCACCACGGAGAAGAGCAGCAGTGCCGCGAGGATGGTCAGGGTGCGGGGGAATGCTTTCATCGGGGGGCTGTGGGTGAACCACGTCGGGCTCCAGCCATTTATCGGCGGCCGGCCGCACCCACTCAAGCCGCGATGCAAGGCTATGCCAACAGGTTGTCGATATCAGCCGCGGCGAGCGCGGGCCGCCTGCAGCGTGTTGAGAAGGAGCATGGCGCGGGTCATGGGGCCGACGCCGCCGGGCACCGGTGTTATCCAACCGGCCACCTCGCGGACCGCTTCGAATGCGACGTCACCGGTCAGCCCGAGATCGGTCCTCGTGATCCCGACGTCGATCACCGCCGCTCCCGGTTTGACGAAATCGGCCGTGACCAAACCGGGGACACCAGCAGCCGCGACCAGGATGTCCGCCCCACGTGACACCTCTGCCAGACCCGAGGTGCGGGAGTGGGCCATGGTGACCGTGGCATCGACCCCTTTGCCGGCCAGCATCAAGGCGAGAGGGCGGCCGACGAGGAACGATCTCCCGATGACCACTGCCGTCTTGCCGGAGATCTCCACGTCATGTTCCTCGAGGATCCGCATGATCCCGCTCGGGGTGCAGGGTCTCAACCCGGGCCGGTCGAGTACGAGCAGGCCGAGGTTGTGGGGGTGAAGGCCGTCGACGTCCTTGGCCGGATCGATGCTCGAGACCACGCGCTCGGGGTCGATGCCGTCCGGTAGCGGCAGCTGGACCAGGATCCCGTCTATCTCGGGGTCCTCGTTCAAGGCGGCGATCACCTCCCCGATCTCGGCCTGAGCCACCGACGCCGGCAACTCGTGATGGGCCGAGCGAATGCCCACCTCCTCGGCATCTCGTCGTTTGCCGCCGACGTAGGTGTGTGACGCGGGATCGTCTCCAACGAGCACCGTGGCCAGACCGGGCGGGTAAGGGAGAGCACGGACGGCTTCGGCGACCTCGGCCTTGACCTTCCCGGCCACGGCTTTTCCATCGAGGATGCGGGCCGACATCAGTGCTTGAAATGCCTTCTGCCCGCAAACAGCAGGGCCACTCCCTGCTCGTTGGCGGCCTCGATCAACTCGGGGTCGTTGCGCGACCCCCCGGGCTCGATCACCGCGGTGACTCCGGCCCTGGCCAGCACGTCGAGCCCGTCCCGGAAGGGGAAGAAGGCATCCGACGCCGCCACCGCCCCTTTCGACCTGTCGCCGGCTCGGGCGATCGCCCTCTCCGCGGCACCGACCCGAGACTGGTCACCGGCCCCCACCCCGACCGCGGCTCCCTCGTTGACGATCACGATCGCGTTCGATTTGGTGTGCATCGCGACCTTCCAGGCGAACTCGAGATCACGGCTTTCGTCCGTTGTCGGCTCCCGCTCGGAGACGACCTCCCAGGTCTCGCCGTCGATGCTGTCCCTATCTTGAATGAGCAGCCCATGCTCGACTCGACGCAGGTCGGGATCGTCGGCGCCGGGCGCCTCAGCCTCCAGCACACGCACATTGGGCTTTGATGCCAGGATCTCGCGAGCTCGGTCGTCGATCCCGGAGCAGATCACCACCTCGACGAACTTTCCGGCGATCGACTCCGCCGTCGTCTCGTCGAGGTTGCCGTTGATCGCGATCACGCCGCCGAAAGCGGACAGCGGGTCACAGGCCCACGCTCGTTCGAATGTCCCGGCCACCTCGTCGCCATACGCGGCACCGCAGGCGTTGGTGTGTTTGACGATGGCGACAGACCCGGGGTGCTGGCTGACGAGCCGCCAAGCGGCTTCGGCGTCGCCGTAGTTGTTGAACGACATCTCCTTGCCCTGAATCTGTGTCGCCCGCAGCCACCAGGGTGAAGCCCCATCCTCGACGAAGATGGCCGCATGTTGGTCGGGATTCTCTCCATAGCGAAGCTCCGACACATTGCGCAAGGGAACCACACGGTCGTCGCCGATCCAGCCGACGATGGCGGCGTCGTACGAAGCGGTATGGAAGAAGGCCTCGGCGGCGAGGGCCCGCCGCAGGTCGTCATCGAGCCCGCCGCTCTCGATTGCGGTCGCCACGGTGTCGTACTGGCCGGCCGAGGTCACGACGCCCACATACGCATGGTTCTTGGCAGCCGCCCGAATCATGGTCGGGCCGCCGATGTCGATCTTCTCGATGATCTCGGCTTCGTCGACACCGGGAATGGCCACCGTTTCCCGGAACGGATAGAGGCTGACGACGACGAGTTGAATCGGCTCGATACCGCTCTCCTCGAGGTCGGCCAAATCCTGTTCGTTGTCGGTGCGGGCCAGGATCCCACCGTGGATCTTGGGATGAAGGGTCTTCACCCGCCCACCGAGCATCTCAGGCGCCCCCGTCACCTCGGTCACGGTGGTAACGGTGAGGCCGGCAACGGTGAGAGCCACCGCCGTCCCTCCCGACGAGATGATCTCCACCCCGGCGGCCGCCAGTCGCTGGGCAAACGGGATCAGGCCCGTCTTGTCGTACACGCTGACCAGGGCGCGTTCGACCACGACCCGGCTCATGCCCATCTCACCTCTCTCCCTCTCACCGAGATCTCGCCACGGGCGAATGCCCTGACCACGGTCGGATAGAGGTCGTGCTCCTGGACCTGGATCCGGGCGTGGAGGCTGCTCTCGTCGTCACCGGGCACAACCGGGACCGCCCGCTGGGCGATGATCGGGCCATGGTCCACTTTCTCATCGACGAAATGGACGGTAACGCCGGTGACCTTCACCCCATACTCCAGGGCCTGGGTCACGGCGTTGGCCCCCGGGAAGGCGGGAAGCAGCGAGGGGTGGACGTTCAATATCCGATCGGGGTAGGCGGCAACCAGATCGTTGCTGAGCACCCGCATGAAACCGGCCAGGACCACTGCCTCGGCACCGCCGGCCTCTATCTCCTCCCGGATCGAGGCCGAGAATTCCTCCCGCGAGCCGAAATCGGCCCAAGGCACGAGACTGGTCGTTATCCCGACCGATCGGGCACGGTCCAAAGCAGCGGCTCCGGGACGGTCGGAGATGACGACCGAGATGCTCGCCCCCAGGTCCGGGGTGTCGATCAGAGCCTGCAGATTGGTACCCGAGCCCGAGGCGAGGACTGCGATGTTGATGTTGACCTCCACTCGAACCGTCGGCGCGGCGAAAGTCTAGAGGTGCCGGTCAGACGTCGAGGCGGGCCCGAAGCGCCTTGCGAGCCCGATAGAGGACGGACCTGACCGCTGCCGGGGTGACTCCGGCCAAGCGGGCAATCGCTGCCACCGACATATCCGGGCCCTCCCTGAGCAGGAGCGCTTCCTGGTACTTGGGGTGAAGGGCCGAAAATGCACCGAGCACCGCCCGGCGTGCCCTGACCTCGAGGACGAGATCAGCGGATTCAGGCGCCACGCCCTCGACCCGACCGGCTACGACCGCCTCCAGGTAGCGGGCCACGGCAGCCGCCGGGCTCTTTCGCAACAGTCGGCGGGCCTCACCGGCGGTGAGCCGATGCAACCAGGTCATCACCACCCGCTCACCGTTCACTGTGCCACTCAGGCTCGGGATGAGCCCTGGTGACGCACCCGATGTGCTCGCGTCCTGGCAGAGGTGGCGGGCTACGGCACCGAGATCGGCTCGGTACTCCCAGACATCTGCGCCGATCGGCTTGAATCTATTGAGCGCATGACTGAGCGAGGTCTGGCGCATCTGTACGTCTATTCCAATTGGAGCCCTTGGATGTCATCGATCGAGAACGTGCCTGCCGAGGCCTGGGAGGCCTGGATCGAAGGAACCGGGGGAAAGGTTCTAGACATCCGGGAGCCGTTCGAGTGGGAGCAGGGAACCCTTCCCGGGGCGATTTTGATCTCCATGGGTGAGATCCCGGAGCGAATGAGCGAGCTCGATGCCAACGACGCCTTCCTGGTCATCTGCAGATCCGGTGGTCGCAGTCAGCAGGTGGCCATGTACCTGTCCATGAACGGGTATGCGAAGGTGGCAAACCTGGCGGGGGGGATGAAGGCGCTCGGCCTCCAGACCTGATCTCCCTCCAACCAGGACGTCCGAGACGGCGCTGCCGCGGTTGCTCTGCGACAATGGGCGCAATGGAAGAGGACCGCAAGCTCCCTGCGTGGGCGCTCCCCGTCGCCGGCGTCGTCGCCGTGGTCGCATTGGTGGCGATCGGCCTCAGCCGGACGCCCACCGACCTGGACCCGGAGACGCCGGAAGGAACCGTGCAGGCATACATCGAGGCGCTGGTCGACGGTGACTTCGAAGCGGCGGCTTCATTCTGGGCCGACACCGACTGCCACCCGGAGTCGCCGGTCCCCACCGGAGGCGCTCCCGACGTTTCCGCCTCATTGGTGAGATCCGAGCCCAACGGCGACGACGCCAGGGTCGTCGTCCAGATCACCGAGAACTCCCAAGACCCGCTCCGTGGGATCTTCGAGTACGAGGAATGGTTCAGCCTGATCCGGGAGGGCGGGAGTTGGCGAATCCGGCAGCCCGCCTGGCCCTACTACGACCAGATGTGCGAGGTGTCGGCATGATCTTCGGCCTCCTCATCCTGCTGGCTGTGATCGGTGTGCTGGCCGGCCTCGGGGTGAGAGCATGGCGCAATAGCGGCGACCACGACGATGACGGCGGACTCGATCTCATCCCCTACCTGATCCTGGCCCTCGCAGTCGGTGTCGCCGGCTTCTCACTCGCCCGTCTGGCCCGGGTCGGTCTCTCGCCCGACCGCTTCGCCGGTCGGCCGACCGGTGAGATAGCCGGAGCGCTGGCCGGTCTGGTAGTGGCCGCGCCGATCGCGTACTTCCTGTGGCGTCGGCAGGCAAAGCGGAGGCGGGCCCACCCCCAAAGCCCGGGATGGCCCATCTACCTCGCCGTGATCGAATTGGTGTTCCTCACCGCCTTCTTCGCGGCCGTCGGAGAGTTGGCGGACGCCCTGACCAGCACCGCCCTCACCGCGGGGTGGCCCAATCTCGTGGTGTACGGCGGTCTGGTGGCGTTCCACTGGTGGGCCGAGCGACATGAGCCGACCGAGGGAAACGAGGGAGAGCTGCCCCGGCTCGTCGGATCGAGCGTCTCCTTGATCTCTCTCACCGTGGGCGCAATCGGAACCCTCACCTGGTTGTTCTCCGAGGCCTATGAGGCCATCGGGAGCACCATCGATGTCCCCGAGCCCGCGATCCCGCTCGCCCTCACCCTGGTAGCGGCACCAGTGTGGTCCTGGCGCTGGCTCCCGGCCTGGCTCCCCGAGGCCGGCATCTTCCGCAACCTCTACCTATCGACGGTTACCGCGGTTTCCGCCACCGCGGCAATCGGTGCCGGCGTCACCCTGGTCGCGGTTCTCCTCTCTTATCTGGTCGGACAGGGTGGTCGGGCCGAGACCCATTTCCGGGCCTACCCGGCGACACTCGCGGTTCTGATCGTGGCCGGCGCGATCTGGATCCACCATCGCCGACGCTTGGGCGTGGGTCGCACCGGAGCCTTGGTCGGATACCAGTACGCGATGGCGGCAGTGGGAATCGCCGGCCTCGTTGCGTCCACCGTCGCCCTCATCGAGGCCGTGTTCCAACGGCGGTTAGCCGGAAGCAACACCGGTCAGGTGCTCATAGCCCTCGGATGCACGGTGATCGCCTCCGGGGCCACCTGGCATTGGTTCTGGCGAAAGACCCGGGAGGCACCGCGGGAATTCGAGATCCATCTCATCCAACGCCGGCTCTACCTCATCGGAATGGCGGTGATCACCGGTCTGACCGCAGCCGGGGCCCTCATCGGGTCGCTGGTTGTGATCTTTCGTGCCGTGCTGGGCGAGAACGATGCCATCGTCGACTCGCTGCGTCTTCCCCTGAGCTTGACCGTGGTGTCGGGGCTGGCGGCCTGGCATCTGTTCACCCAGGTCCGTGCCGACGGCGCCGAGCTGAAACGGACCGAGGTCAAGCCTTTCACGGTGACGATTGTCTGCTCTCACCCCGGGAAAATCACCGCCCTCTTCCCACGGGAGGCAACCACGCGGATCCTGTATCGGGGCGATGCATCGGGCATCGTCGACGATGCGATGGCCGCCGCGATCGTCGCCGAGGTCGGGCCCAACTCGTCGCTGGTGTGGGTGGACGACAGCGGATACAAGATCGCCCCTGCGAGGGAATCCTGAAGGTCTTCGAACCCGCGGCAGTCCGATGACCCGGCTCGCCGAGAGATGGCTCAAATGGCGCGGCTGGAGGTTCATCGGCACCATGCCAGACCTGGAGAAGATGATCCTGGTCGGAGCCCCGCACACCAGCAATTGGGATTTCATCGTCTACCTCGCCGCGATCAGGCACTGGGAGATCGCTCCGCGATTCATCGGGAAGCACACCCTCTTCCGCTGGCCGTTCGGCTACTTCTTCCGACGCTTCGGCGGGATCCCGGTCGACCGGGCCAAGTCGCGGGGGATGGTGGGGCAGGTGACCGATGAATTCGAGAAGTCGGATCGGATGATCCTGGTCATGGCTCCTGAAGGCACACGACAGGCTGCGCCGTATTGGAAGTCGGGTTTCCTCAAGATCGCAGCCGACGCCGGAGTCCCCATCGTCCCCGTCTACATCAACTTCCCGGGCAAGGAGGTCGTGCCCGGCAATCCTGTCTATTTCCAGGGCGACGAGAAGATGTTGATGGACGAGCTCCGCACCTTCTTCCAGGCCGGGGAGGGGAAAGAAGGCGGCGGCAAGGGCCCGGTCCGACTCAAGGAGGAGCGCTCAATCTGAGTGCTCGGCCAGCCGCCGGAATTCCTCCGGCGTCACCCCACGATCCGGTGGCGCGCCCAGCATCAGCAGCTCTCTCCCGAAACGCTCCCTGACCACGTCGACCGAGGCGTCGAGCGCTCGCCGCTTGAGGTCGATGCCGCTGCCGGCCCGAAGGACATCGCCGGGATCGACCTCCAACTCGAGCTGGAGGAAGTCGTCGGTCGTGAGATTGGACAGTGACATCCCGACGAGAGTGACCGGCTCCTCCTCGCCCTCGATGGCACGGCGGAGCAAGAAGCCACCGAGCTCGGCCAGGGCGGCGGTGGAAGAGGTCGGAGAAGGAAGGGTGTGGCTGCGGGAAACTTGCCGGGGCCCGGTGAACCTCACGCGCAGGGTGAGCGTGGAGCCCGCCCTCTCCTTCTTGCGCACCCGTCGCCCGATGCGGTCCGCCAGCCCGAGCACGACCACCGACAACTCCTCGGCATCGGTCAAACCCCGGCCCAGGGCCTGCTGGCTGCCGACACTTCCCGCTCGCCGGCCGCCGCGCACACGGCGCGGGTCCCGGTTCCAGGCCAGAGCATGGAGAGCGCCCGAGGCCCCAGGGCCGAGCGAGGAGGTGAGGGCCCCTGCCGGGACGGCGGCCAGGTCGCCGATGGTGCAGATCCCGAATCGGTGGAGATGTGCCGACGTCACTCGGCCCACGCCCCACATCGCCTCCACCGGGAGCGGGTGGAGAAAGTCGAGCTCGGTGCCGGGCTCGACCACCACCAGCCCGTCCGGCTTTGCCCGCGCCGAGGCGATCTTGGCCAGGAACTTGGTGGAGGCGACGCCCACCGATATCGGCAGGCCGATCTCGTCGGCGACCCGGGACCGTATCCGACGGGCGATGGCCGACGGCTTGCCCAGGATGTGAGTGGATCCCCTGGGATCGAGGAAAGCCTCATCGATCGATATCTGCTCGATGACCGGAGAGGCGTCCTCGAGGATCGCCATCACCTGGGCCGAGAGATCGAGGTACTTCGCGAAGTGCCCGTCGACCACGATCGCCTCGGGGCAGAGCCGCTTGGCGTCCCGGGCCGGCATCGGCGATCGGATCCCGTAGGCCCTCGCGTCATAGGAGGCGGCAAGAACCACTCCTCCCCCGACCAGGACGGGGCGCCCCTTCAGAGACGGATCGAGGAGCTGCTCGACCGAAGCGAAGAACGCATCGAGGTCCGCATGGAGGATCGTCGGTTCCACCCCCGGATCGTGACACAGGTGTGGGACAAAAGGAGGGGGACTCGCGTACCTCAGGTTCGCGGCGCCATATATGGCGTCACGGGAACAGAGAAGCCCCCGGCCCCGATGGGGCCGGGCTTCTCTGTCGGCGCAGCGCCATATATGGCGCTGCGTACCTCAGGTAGGCGGAGGCGGGGCCATCGCCTTCAGTGCCCCCCGGTCGACCTTGCCGAGATGGGTCTGGGGGAGGGTGGCGATGAAGTGGATGCGGCGGGGGTGCTTGTAGGGCTCGAGCCGGGAGAGGACCCAATCGATGAGCTCCTGCTCGGTGACGTCGTCGGCCACGACGAAGGCAACCGGTATGGCGAGGCCGGCGGCGTCGCTCACGGCGACGACGGCGCACTCACTCACCGCCGGGTGATCGAGAAGGGTTGACTCCACCTCCTGAGGGCGGAACCAGCGGCCCTTCACTTTTATAGCGTCGTCGGCCCGTCCCCGGTGGGTGACATATCCCTCGTCGTCGACCGAGACCAGGTCACCACCCGCAAACCAATCCCCGCGGAAGGCCTCAGCCGTTGCCACCGGATTCTCGAAATAGCCCAAGCCCAGCGAGTCGCCACGAACCCAGAGTCGGCCCACCTCCCCTGTCGGCACCTCGTCCCCCTCCTCGTCGCACACCTTGATCTCGAACCCCGGGACCACCCGTCCCAGTGTCCCCGGCCTCACATCGCCGATCCGGTTGGATACGAAGATGTGCCACATCTCGGCCGTGCCCAGGCCGTCGAGCAGCTCTACCCCGAATCGCTCCCGCCACCGGTTATAGAGGGTGTCGGGGAGTGCCTCCCCGGCCGACGTGACCACCCGCAACGTGGAGAGATCCCGGTTCGTCTCCCGGGACAGCATCTGGTTGATCGCAGAGGGGACGTTGACCAGCACCGTGGCCCGATGCCGATCGATCCGGTCGAACACGGCGTCCGGTGTCGGATGCTCCTCGAAGAGGACCGCCGAAGCACCCACCGAGAAGGGGAAGAAGAGATTGGACCCCATGGCGTAGCCGAAGTAGAGCTTGGGAACGGCGATGGTGATGTCGTCTTCGGTCAGCCCCAATGTGCCTTTCCCATAGAGCTCGGTGGTGTTGGCGAAAGAGCGATGGGTCTGCACCACGGCCTTGGGCAGGCCCGTCGTGCCCCCGGAGAAGATCCACATGGCGGGATCACGCGCCCCGGTGCCGAAGGTCGGGACGTCGACATCGGGAATGGTGAGCGTCCCGTCGGCGACGATCTGAGGTGGTGCGGTCACCCCGGCGCCGGCCAGCGCCCGGTCGAAATGGTCCTGGTGACGCTTGTGGACCACGGCGGCCGTGGCCCGGGCCATCCCCGCGATCCCGCCGATGTCGCCAGGAGTCATGCCCGGGTTCAAGAGGAGGGCGACCGACCCGAGACGCAACACGCCGAAGAGAGCGGCGGCATCGGCCATCCCATCGGGCATCACGATCAGCACCCGGTCTCGAGGACCAACCCCTCGCTCTGCGAGAAGAGCCGCGAAGCCCGACGCCGCCCGGTCCAGCTCGGCGTAGGTCACGTCGCGGTCATCGAGCCGGAGTGCGACCCGTTCCCCTTTTCCCTCGGTCAACCGCTGCCGAAGGAGGTAGTCGTCGATGTTCAGGTGCTCGGGCAACATCGCCACAAGGCGACGCTACATCTTCAGACGGGCCAAGTGCCCAGGTCCCTCGGGTCGAACCGGTAGGGCAGTTCGAGGCGATGGGTCTTCATCAAGGCATCGTCTGTGAGGATCTCGATGGTCTCTTCGCGGGCCACGATCCGGCCCTCGTCCATCACCAGGGCTCGAGGGCACAGCTCGAGGGCAAAGAGAAGATCGTGTGTCACCAGGAGCTGGGTGATGGGCAGCCCCCTGAGCACCTCGATGAGCTCGCGCCTCGACGCCGGATCGAGATTGGAGGTCGGCTCGTCCAGCACCAGGATCTCGGGCCGCATGGCGAGCACGGTGGCGATCGCCACCCGCCGTCTCTCTCCATAGCTCAGATGGTGGGGGGCTCTCTCGAGAGCATCGAGCATGGACACCGCTCGCAGGGCCTCCGACACCCGCTCCTCCAGCTCCTCACCTTCGATCCCGAAATTGGCAGGCCCGAAGGCGACATCCTGGCCCACCGTGGGCATGAACAACTGGTCATCCGGGTCCTGGAAGACCAAGCCCACCCGGCGTCGCACCTCGTGCGCCGATTCGTCGGTGACTTCCAGCCCGGCCACCCGGACGCTCCCAGAGTCGGGACGGAGGATCCCGTTGAGATGGAGTAGCAATGTGGTCTTGCCTGCCCCGTTGGGGCCGAGCAGGGCGACCCGCTCCCCGTGGTGGACATGGAGATCGACCCCCCGCAATGCCTGGTGGCCGTCCGGATAGGCAAAGCTGAGATCGACGACCTCCAGTGAAGGCTCGCTCACCGCAGCACCGTCAGCGAGAGCACAGCCAGCATCAGAGCGGCGAAAGGCACCGAGAGCCCGGTCAGCCACTGCCCGCTGCTCGCCGGCTGAGACCGGTAGACCGGCATTCTCCCCGTGAACCCCCGGGCCACCATGGCCTGGTGGACCCTCTCCCCACGCTCGAAGGACCGGATGAACAACGATCCGGCGGATTGCGCCAGCGGCCCGTTCTGCCACAGCCAGCGTGGCTCATAGCCCCGCGACGCCATGGCCACCCGTCTCCGTGAGAACTCACCGGCGATGATGTCGAGATATCGGACCATGAACCCGGCGATGGCGGTCAGGACCCGAGGCACACGGAGCTGATCCAGGCCCCGGATCATGTCGGGGACGGTGGTCGTCGCCGACACCACGATCGATGCCCCGACCCCCAAGGTCGCCTTTGCCAGGATGGTCCATGCCCCCCACAGCCCTTCGATCGAAACGGTGTGCCCGAGGATCTCGGTGGTCGGCCCCCGGCCGAAGAAAGGCAGGAGCAGGGCGAAGACCAGGATCGGGACCTCGACGATCATCCGCCGGGCCACGAACCCGGCGGGCAGCTCGGCAAGGATCATCACGCCGAGCAGGAGGCTGGCACCCAGGGCATGGGCCCAGAACGCCTCACGCGGGATCGCCACCACCGACGTCACGAAGAGCAGCAGCCCGACGATCTCGACCTGGGCGGGGAGCCGATGGACCGGTGTGCGCCCATGTCGGTACAAGGCGTGGGAGTGGTGTGTGCCGCTCAGACCTTTGTACCGCTCCTCTTCCTGATGATCACGAAGACACCGACGATGGAGGCCCCGACCCCGAAGGTGACCAGGACCCCGACCAGGCCCGCCACCCGGGTGCCGGCCGCATCGTCTTCTGCCCCACTCACCCCGTAGTCGGCAAGTGGCGATTCGGCCAGTGCGTGGTCCTGTTCCTGCTCGGCAAATCCTCGATCGATGGCAACCCGCTCTAACCCGTCGGGATCACTCGATGCCAGCGGAGCAACCACGATCACGAGGAGCGCGGCGACGACCAGGCCCACGGCCGCAAAACCCCATGCACCGGATCGGACCGGCTTCGACTCCCGGGCTCCCACGTCGATGCCCTCCAGCCCGGCGATCAGCTCCGGGCGTGAGGCTCCAACCCCCGCGACCGTGCCTGCCGAGATGAGGCCCTCGCCGATCCCGATCAGGAAATGGACCCCGACCATGCCCGCGAACACGGTCGAGACTTGGGCGCTGCCGCGTCCGCCGATGCCGTACTCGACGACGAAGGCGATCGAGGACGTCACCACCGACGTCAGGGCGGCGGCAAATGTGGCGACCATGACCGACGTCCAGTTCTTGGCAAGCATCCTTATCGCCCAGCGAAAGACGAGCCAGCCGATCAGACCAGTGATGATGGCCATGTTGAGGATGTTGGAACCGAGGGCGGACACGCCTCCATCGGCGAACATCAGGGCCTGAACGAGGATGACCACGCTCACCGCGGTGACCCCCAGCCAGGGGCCGACCAGGATCACCGCCAGGGCACCGCCGAGGAGATGCCCCGAGGTCCCCGCCGCCACCGGGAAGTTCAGCATCTGGAGGGCGAAGATGAACGCCGCGACCAGACCGGTGAGGGCGATCCGCCGGTCCTGGAGGTATGCCCCTGCCCGCCGGATCGAGTACCCGAGCCCGCTCGCTGCCAGCACCGCGGTGCCCGCCGATGTGGCGCCGTTGAGAAAGCCGTCCGGGATGTGCACGCTCCGACCTTTCTTGCAAACGTGTCGCAAGAAGGATAGCGGAGGATTCAGGTGATGGTCTCCCTAGTGGTCAGCCACTTGCACATTCGGAGCAGAGCCCGGAAAGCGCGAAATGACTGGCATCGAGGACAAAGCCCGTCGAGCGGCCGACCGACTCGACCAACCTCCGGGTCTCGCTCTCGGGGAGGGTCATGGTCTTCCCACATCGAAGGCATATCAGATGCTGATGCCCCCCGTCCTCTGCCAGGTGATAGACCGATGGCCCGTGACCGAGATGGGAGTGGGTGAGCAGCCCCGAGTCCTCCAATGCCTCGAGGGTGCGATAGAC
>JBOGEU010000141.1:0-2697 GCA_050741995.1 Acidimicrobiia bacterium
CGAAGGGGGGACCGACCGAGCGGAGCGAGGGCGAGGGGGGTTTGCCCGGCCCGCGTTACTGTCAGCCGGCAGAGATGTTTGCGGTGGTCTTCTGAATCAGTGACCCGTTCCATCGCCATTCCCCGACCAGGACATGGTTTCCGCCGGAGAAGGTGAGGGTGGTGTTCCAGCGACGGAGCGCCTGGGTCGATGACGAGGCGATCGGGAGTTGGGACAGGGCAACCTGGCTCCCGTCGAGTGTGAGTCGGAACGTGGTGCCGGAGCCGGTGAATTGTGACTGTTCGCCCCCCTGGTAGGGAAGACGTTGGAAGAATCCCTCCTCGACGAGATGGGGCTCGCCGCTTGCCGTCTCGATGCTGACCGAGCAGCTCTTGCCGTCGCGGCTGCAGCCAATGGCGCTCCAGGTGGAGAGAGGGATTCGGAGCGGGCTGTGCGGCAGGTCCAGGGCCCGGGTGAGAAGCGTCGCGGTCTCGGCCCGGGTCAGCAAGCGTTGTGGGCAGAAGTGGTTGTTGGTCGGGGGATTACAGCCGACCGTGATCCCCTCATCGGCGATACGGTTGATCGACGCCTCGAGGACGTGGCCGTCGTCGTCGGTGAAGTGATCGGTGGAGCTCGGGTCGATCTCGAGGCCGCGGGCCACGAATGCCGCGAACTCGGCTCGGGTCAGGTTGCGATCGGGGCAAAACCGAGTGTTCGCCGGAGGATTGCACCCTTTGGTGATGCCCGATGCGGCGAGCCTGTTGATCCCTCCTTCGAGGACGTGCCCATCGTCGTCGGTGAAATGATCCACACCGTCGTCGGGAAGGCCCAACGCTCGGGCGAGGAAGGTGGCCGCTTCGGCCCGGGTCACGTTGTCGTTGGGGCAGAAACGATTGTTGGTGGGCGGATTGCAGCCGAGGGTGATACCGGCAGCGGCGATCGCCTCGATCCCGTTCTCGTGAATGTTCCCGTTGTCGTCGATGAAGGTCCCGGGGAGGGTCACCGCGTCCACTTGGCGCGGCCAGGCGACTACCGCCGCCCCCACCAGGACGATGATGGCCACAACGACTGGCAGCCAACGCCGGGTCATGTGATCTCCAGCGTGTCGAGGATCGCATTCACCTGAACCAGGAGCTCGCCGCGGTCGAGGTGCGACCCGAGCACGACATAGAGGCAGAAAGCGCGGCCGCGATAGGTGAAGAACTGCTGCAGCCCGCTCTGACCGGGAAGCGCCCGCTGCAACGCATTGCGGTCGAACTGTCGGGCTTGGAGACTGCGAGGGATGCCCTCGGCGGCGAACAGTGCGGTGCCGACGCTGTCGGGCCCGTACTCGAAGAGTGCCATGAACACGTCCCGGGAGCTCATCAGCTCCACCGCCCCCGATCCGAACGAGCCTCGTTCCACAGGCAGGGGAAACGACCCGAGATGCATCACCGTCGGCTGGACGGCACCGTCGGCCAGCAGTCGGAAGTCGCCTCCCGAGATCGAGCCCTCCCAGGTGTCCGGGAGCTCGACTCCGATCGCGGACCGATCGAGGCGACTCACGGGCAGGCCCTGGGCTGGGACATGTCTCTTCGTGAGCGTCTCATGGCGTGTCCAGCGGGTTCTTGTAGAGGGAGGGATCACCGGGCTCGAGACCGGCCTCATCGAGTTGGGTGTCGGTGAGTTGGCGCTGCCCGCCACCATCGGGATGGATGGGGCCGGCGGCGTCGGCGGCCGACTGGCGGAGGAGCCCGAGGAGATGACGCCAGCTGGAGGCTGCCCCCTCGCCGATGACCATGCCTCTCCCATCGACGAGGAGGAAGTACGGGGTCATCGGCACCCGGAAGACGTCCCACATCTCGTCGGACATCAGCAGCGGCACCTGGCTCGGTGCGAGCTCTCTGACCCGCCCCGGCGATTCGGAGCCCGGGCCCTTGGTGACGATCACGGTCCGGGTGTCCGGTGTCGGCAACTCGAAGTCACCGTGGAACTCGCGCCAGAAAGTCTCACAGCTCAGACAGCCCGACGAGAGAAAGGCGAGCAACGTGCTCCCACGCCCGTGTTCCAGGCTGACCGCCACCGACGCTCCGTCCAGGTCGACCCCGGTGAGCGAGCTTGCCGGCGCCTTCTCGAACCCTGTGGTGCGTGGCCGGGTCTGATCCGATCCCACCCCCACCGCCCCATCCTCGGAGGCGCCGAGCGCATCGAGCTGTCTCAGGATCTCAGCGTGGCTCTTGAGCAGACCGGCGACGAGGATGGCGAGCAGCACGATCACCACGCCCTCGATGATGATCAGTGCCGGCATCAGGCGTTGCGCCCCCAGGTGACCGGGATGCCGTCGGCGTCGCCGAAGTCGAAGGTGGCCTCGGCCGAGCCCGAGGACAGCGTGTTACGAATGCTCCATGTCCCCGAGTCGAACCAACCCACCCCGGTCCTGCCATCGCCGTCCCAGTCTCCGGTGATCGGATGTCCGGGTCCACCGCCGAATGTGATGTCGAAATGCGGGTTGCCCGCCGACAATGAGTAGCGGAGCAGCCACCGATTCCCACGAACCATGCCGATCCAGGTTCGACCCTGCCCGTTCCAGTCACCCACAACCGGGATGTCACCCGGCTGGCCGAAGGTGAAGTCGTAGTCCGGCGACCCTGCCCGGTTCGAGTTCTTCAAGAGCCAGCGGTTGCCACGCACCACCCCGTTGGTGTGGACGCCGTCGCCGTCCCAGTCGCCGATCACCGG
>JBOGEU010000142.1:0-3206 GCA_050741995.1 Acidimicrobiia bacterium
GAGTGGGCCTGCTCGCCAGCCTGCAGCCGATTGGCTGGAGGCTCACCGCCTGGGTCGCTGGGCTCCTCCCGGCCCTACTCGGGGTCACGTCGCTGGTCTACCCGGTCACCTCGAGTCTCAGCCTGCCTTGGGCGATAGCCGCCATGGCCTGGGGTATCGCATTCGTGGCAATGGCCGAAGGCACCCGAAACAGGAATGGCGACGTCTTGCGGCGCTCACGGCGCAAAAGCCCGATGGGCACCGGATCTGGGTAACCGCTGACATTCGATGGTGCCTCGGGCACTCCGAGCGGGCGCTCCCCAGAAGCTGCCAGTGGCCGGCCTCGTTGGCCTGGCCCTTGTCTCCGTGGGTCTGCTGATTCTGGTCCTGGGTCGGGCCACCAGCGGCGAGCAGTAGGCATAGGGGCGATCCCCCATGATCTTCCTTTGACGGGCCGGGGGTCATCTGCTCTACTTCGCGTTCAAGTTGGTGCAGCTGGAGGCGGACCGGTGACAGGAGCTCGACACGAGATGCGGTGTGGGATGGCCCGGCTCGTGGCCGGCCCGGGATGCCGATGCATCTGTCCCAGCTCCCGGGTGGCCGCTGCGAGCCATACGGCTCGCCGGTAGCGAAGGCCAACCGCCCGGGAGTCATCGATAGGAACCATCTGCGGCGTCCGGCTACCGCAGTTTCCGCTGCACCGCTATCTCGACAACAATCGGGAGAAGGAGGAAGACATGACAACAACCGACACACCTGTCAACAACGGAGTCAACGTCCAGGCATTGCTCGACGCGCGCAATGCCCTCGTCGACGCACCGCAGGCCGCCCAGTTCAAATGGCGGGCTTCGAACGAATGGGTGAGCGGGACCCATAGCCATTCCGTGGTGGAGGAGTTCTTCGGGCTCGGAGCCGATCAGAACCACCGTTCCACCTTCACCTTCGATGCCGACCACCCCGAGGTGTTCGCCTCGGAGGACCACGGTGCCACCCCGGTGGAGCTGGTCCTCGTCGGCCTTGCCAGCTGTCTGACGGCCGGCGTCGCTTCCGTTGCCCAGAACCGGGAGATCCAGCTCAACTCGGTGAAGGCGACCATCGAGGGTGACATGGACATCTTGGGCATCCTCGGCGGAGACCCCGAGGTGAGGAACGGGTTCAACGACATCAAGGTGCACTACGACATCGATGCCGACGCCAGCCAAGAGGAGATCGAGGCGCTTGTAGCCCAATCGCAGAAGCGCTCGGCCGTCTTCGACATCGTCACCAACCCGACCAATGTGACTGTCGAGGTCAACTGACCAGCCCCAGCATGCGAACGACGACCGTCGTGATCGGGGCCGGGCACACCGGTCTTGCGGTCAGTCATTTCCTCAGCGAACGCTCGATCGACCATGTGGTGCTCGAGCGCGGCGAAGTCGCCAATTCCTGGCGAACCCAACGTTGGGACTCGCTGCGGTTGCTCACGCCCAACTGGCAGAGCCGGCTTCCAGGCTCGCCCTACTCAGGCGACGATCCCGACGGCTTCATGACCATGCCCGAGGTGGTCGACTTCATCGACCGGTACGCCCGGCAGATCGATGCCCCGCTCCAGGCCAACACGACAGTCACATCCTTGCGGCCAACCGAGGACGGCTACCAGGTGATCACCGACCAGGGAACCTGGTCGAGCCCCACGGTGGTGTTGGCAACGGGTGGCTTCAACTTGCCCAAGATCCCCGCCATCGCCGCCGCAGTGCCGCCGTCTATCGAGACGGTGTCACCGCTCAGCTATCGGCGACCCGATGAACTGGCCGACGGGGGAGTGCTGGTGGTCGGCGCCTCGGCGACCGGCATCCAGATCGCCGAGGAGGTGCATCGCTCGGGAAGACCGGTGACCCTGGCGGTTGGCGAGCACGTCCGGATGCCGCGGGTCTACAGGGGCAAGGACGTCATGTGGTGGCTGGACGCGGCGGGCATCTTCGACGAAGGTCTCGACGACATCGACGACCTGATCCGGGGTCGCAACCTCTCCTCCCCACAGCTCGTGGGCACGCCCGAGCGGAGGACACTCGATCTCAACGCGCTGACCGGGCAGGGGGTGCGGATGGTCGGCCGGCTCGCCGGGCTCTCCGACGGCAAGGCACAGTTCTCGGGGTCGCTCAGGAACATGTGCAATCTGGCCGACCTCAAGCTGGTCAGGCTGCTCGACACCTTCGACGAGTGGGCCATCGAGACTGGTCGCGGTGGTGAATTCGACCCGCCGCATCGCTTCGAGGCGACGCGGGTCGAGGAGTCACCGCCATTGAGCCTCGACCTCACCAGCGGCGAGATCGGGACCATCGTCTGGGCCACGGGCTTTCGACCCGACTATTCGTGGTTGCATGCCCGGGTCCTCGATCGCAAGGGGCAGATCCGCCACGACGGCGGGGTGGTGACCGAGGCCCCGGGTCTCTACCGCATCGGGTTGAACCTGCTCCGCAAGCGCAAGTCCAGCTTCATCCACGGTGCAGAGGACGACGCCCGCGACGTGACCGACCACCTCAGCGCCTACCTCGGCGTCGCCGCCCCGGCCTGAGATTTCAAGCCCCTGTTTGGGGTTTGCTGGCCAGGACGCCGACCTGAAGTCGGAGCGTCCCGCGGTTAGGTTGCCTTCCAGGGCCATCCCTATAAGAGAGGGATGCATTGATGAAAGGCGACATAGTGAGGAGACGAGTTTTCGTTTCTATAGCTCTGGCGGTGGTGATGGCCCTTGGTGTTACAGCCTCCGCCGAGTTGGCAGGACACGTGTTCCCGGACGTTCCGGACGACCACGTGTTCGCCAATGGAATCGAGTGGGCCAAGGACAATGGCCTCGTTGTCGGATACGACAACGGCAACTTCGGTCCCGCGGACCCGGTGACCCGAGGACAAATGGTCACCATCATGAAGAGATATCACGACCAGCTCGGAGGCACGGGCGGGGCGACAGGGGCGGTGGGGCCTGTGGGCCCGGCCGGTCCCCAGGGTGAGCCGGGCATCACCCTGGTGGCGACCCGGCTCACCGACCCGAACCCGGCGTTCGGGGGTGTGCGTGTGGTCGATGTGCCGGGTGAGGGCACCGGGTCCAACAACTTCACGGTGGACCTGTTTCCATCGGTCACCCTGGAAGAGGGCACCTATTACGTGGAGAGCACGGTGCAGTTCTTCGATTTCACCGGCACCACGGGAGAAGGCCCGGAATACGGCCTGGCCCGGTCGTTCCTCGACGG
>JBOGEU010000143.1:0-12714 GCA_050741995.1 Acidimicrobiia bacterium
GGGGGTGGGGGCGGAGTACGCCGAGTTGCTCGTCGCAGCCGGTGTCGACACCCTGCGTGACCTTCGAAGACGGAACGCCACCGCGCTGCTGGCCAAGATCATCGGTCTCAACGGGGACGCCAAGGTCGTCCAGCGCCTCCCCACCGAGGCGATGGTGGAAGCATGGATCGAAGCGGCACGACGCCTCGAGCCCAGCGTCTGATTCTTACCTGAGGTACGTAGCGCCATATGTGGCGCTACGACGACACGGAAGCAGAGCGATCTCCAGCCCGCTTCTTTCTATGTCCTCCGTGCGTCACTATTGGCGCCACGTACCTCAGGTAACACAGAAGGGCCCCGTCAGGGGCCCTTCTGCTCTTGAGGAGGAGTGAGCTCAGGAAGCCTTCTCGGACTGGGCCGAGGTGGGCTTCGTCGGGCTCGTCTTCGCTGCGGATGACTTTGTGGTCTTGGCAGCAGAAGCTTTGGTGGTGCCGGACTTGGTGGCCGGCTTCGGGGGCGCCGGCTTCCGGGACGGGGCCGTTGCCGTGGGGCCTGTGGTCTCGGTGACCTCCGCGGTGTGTTCCGTCGTCTCGGGGCGGAACGAGGTCCTCCAGGTCGCCAGCATTTCCTCGAGCTGGTCACGCAATTTGCCGACCTGCTCCCTGGCCTGGTCGAGATCGACCTTCGAGGTGATCTCGTCGACGACTTTGCCGTCGGTGATCCGGCTCACGAGCTTCTCGCCTTCGATGGCCCACTCGTTGATTGCCTTCCCGGCGGATTTGCCGTAGCCGGTCTTGCCGTCGCTGAGCTTGGCGCGCAGGTCGTCGACCTTGTCGCCGACCTTGCGGGCGGCAACCACCGGGGCGCCAACGGCGGCGTATAGGACGTCTTTGCTCTTCATTGTCACTCCTGTTCGATGTGTGATCGGGATCCATTGGATTGAACCAATGCCCGGTACATGTCGAGCAGCACCTTCTTCTGGCTCATGCTCAAGCGGCTGTCGGCGTCGATCGCCTCCGAGACCGTCGGTGACTGGAGGTCCTCGTCGAGAAATCCCGCCCTGGAGTACAGGGAGTTGGCCGATATCTCGAGGGCACGGGACAACCGGCTCAATATCTCCGCCGATGGCTTGCGGATCCCCCTCTCTATCTGGGAGAGATAGGGATTGGAGATGCCGGCCGTGTCGGCGAGGCGACGTAGTGAGAGGTTGGCCCGCTCCCTTTGCTGCTTGATGAATGACCCGAGGTCGGTGTGCTTGCTCTCGTTCATTGCTCATGAGCATAGAGCAAGCTGCTAACTATTGCAAGCAGATTGCAAGCTGACCAGGTCAGACGAGCGCGGTGCCGGCGGCGTCGCCGATCAGCCAGGCGAGGGCGCCGCCCAACCCGGCGATGACCAGGTTCTCAAGACCCGACTTGAGCCAGCTGTGCCTCGACACCCGGGCCTTGACCACACCGACGAGGAAGAGGCCGGCGAGGGCGAGGATGGTGGCCCAGGTCAGGGCCACGCTCACCGAATCGAAGAGGACGAAGGGGATCACCGACGGGAGGGAGCCGGCGAGGAAGAGAACGCCGGAGGCAGACATCGCCCGATAGGGGGAGCGCCGCTCGGAGTCGACGAAGCCGAATTCGAGGGCCTTCATCGCGTTGAGGATGGCGTCGTCCGAGCGGTCGAACGCGGCCACCATCATCTCGACGTCATCCGGCTCGATCCCCATGTCGCCGAACATCTCACGTAGCTGGTCCAGCTCCTGCTTTCGGTGATCGCGGATGTGAACCCTCTCCAGCTTCAACTCCGCTTCGAGCACCTCGTCCTGGGACTTGGTGGCCAGGTACTCACCGGCTGCCATCGATATCGCCCCGGCCACGGCTCCGGCCAGAGCGGTGAGCAGGACCTGATCGACGTCGAGACCGCCACCCACCACGCCGACGACGAGGAGGAACATCGAGACCAGCCCGTCGTTGACGCCGAGGATGATGTCCCGCCAGTACTGACGGGTCTCACCGATGTGAGGCTCGTAAGGTGTTGGCCCCGGCTCTGTCTCCCTATCGAGTGCCATCGATCCCGATGCTAACCATCGCTCGGCCGCTGGTCAGAGCCCCTCGACGAGGCCGACCATTGCGGCGACCCCGGCCCTGATCCCGAAACCGACGCTGGCCTCGTCGAGCACGAATCCGGGCGAGTGGAGATCGGCGCCCTGTCCCGCGGAGCCGAGCCGGAGCAGGGCCCCGGGGGTGACCGACAGGTAGTGGGCGAAGTCCTCGCCTCCCATCGATGCCGGAGTCGGCACCACGACATCCCTCCCGAGGGCGGAGGAGATCGCAGCTGTGGCCACCCGGACCACCGCCTCGTCGTTGACGACAGGTGGGACGGTCTGGTCGTAGCCGAGGCTGTAATCAGCGTCGGATGTGGCCAAGAGGCCCCCGAGCGCCTCTTCCACGAGACCGGGGAGCGTTTCCCACAAGCCTCGATCGAGGGTGCGGGCGGTGCCCTGCAGCTCGACCCGGGTCGGGATCACGTTCCCGGAGCGCCCACCGTGGATCGAGCCAAAGGCCACGGTGAGCGGGCTTCGCGCATCGATCGCCCTTCTCAGCACGCCGGGAAGCTCGTGAACGATGCGCGCCGCGTCTGAGATCAGGTCCACGGTCTGATGCGGCCTTGCGGTGTGACCGCCGGGCCCCTCGAGCACGATTGTGATCTTGTCGGCGCTGGCGGTGATCGGGCCGACACGGCTGCCGATTCTGCCCGTCTCGAGCGAGGGGTCGACGTGGAACGCCATGATGCCCTTCAGACCGTCGACCAGGCCCTCATCGACGAGGTCGGAGGCGCCGCCCGGGAACGACTCCTCTGCGGGTTGGAAGAGAACACGGACCCCTATCGGCAGGTCGAGCCGGCTCAACGCGAGGGTGATCCCGAAGGCTATGGCGGCATGGGCGTCGTGGCCGCAGGCGTGCATCCAACCCGGATTCTGCGAGCGGGGCCCGGCTCCGTCGGGCTCCACGATCGGCAAGGCATCGAGGTCGGCGCGAAATCCGATGACGGGATCCTGCCCTAAGTCCACCCACAGCCCCGTCTTCGGCGAGCGGTCACTGTGTCGGACCCCGTTCTCGTCGAGCCACGTCGCGATCAGGGCGGTGGTCTGATGCTCCTCATGCGACGGCTCGGGGATTTGGTGGAGGAGACGCCGCAATTCGGTGGCCTTGGGGATGATCCCTTCCACCAACCCGGACAGCCGATCCGGGCTGATCATCGGGGCGAGGTTAATCGAAGGCTCACTCGCGTAATCAGGACCGCAGGGGTCGGCACCGGACCCGGAGGCTCCCGATTCGGCCGAGACCTCACTCGTAGAACCGGGTCTCGAACACCTGGCGGGCCCGTCTGGTGACCCGCCGGTACTCGTCCCTGAGCTCGGTTGACCTGTCGAACCCGAGCGAGGCGGCGAGGCCGCGCAGAGCAGCCGGATCGGTGGGCAGGGCGTCGACGGCCCGACCCACCTGGAGATGCAGCCGGAGCCGGGCCCTGGTGCAGAAGAGGTAAGCCTCGACGAGGGATTCGACCTCTTCCCGTCCCAGAACTTCGAGCTCGGCGAGGGCCGAGAGCGCCTGCAAGGTGCCGGTGACCCGCAATGACGGGTTGGCCCCACCGTGGCGAAGCTGGAGCAATTGGGTGAGGAACTCGATGTCACTGAGGCTGCCCCGCCCCAGCTTGAGGTGATAGTCGGGATCCTCGCCGGCGGGTATCCGCTCCTTCTCGACACGTGCCTTGATCTCCCTTATGGAACGGATGAAATCGCCCGGGAGCCGGCGACGCCACACCCGACTGTCGATCACGTCGAGGAAGGCGGCGCCGATCGCATCGTCGCCGGCGACAGGCCGTGTCTTGACCAGGGCCAGCATCTCCCAGGGCTCTGCCCATTCGTCGTAGTAGCGCCGGTAGCTCTCCAAGGAGCGCACCAGGGGGCCCTTGCGACCCTCGGGTCTGAGGTCGGCATCGAGGACATAAGCCTCGCCGTGCCGGCTCGACTCGGAGACCACCCGGGTCAGCTCGGTTGCGATATGCATCGCCTGGTCACGGTTGCTCTCGTCGTCCATCACATACATGAGGTCGAGATCGGACCCGTAAGAGAGCTCCCCACCGCCCCATTTGCCCATGGCGATGATCCCGAAACCGCCCGGTTCCCCTCCGGTCACGATGTGGATGCCTCCGATCACGGTCGCGTCGGCGCTGTCGGTGAGCGATCCGATGGTGGTGGCCGTGTCCGCCAATCCGAGGATGTCCCTGGCCGCGATTCGCAACTTTCTCCTTCGGGCGAAGCGGCGTACGGTGCCGACCTTCGCATCGAGGTCGGGACGGCCGTCGAGCAACCCGAGCAGTCGCTCGATCTCCTCGTCCCGATCGCGTATCTGCCCCAGCAGACGGTCATCGGCCAAACGGGGGATGAACTCGGGGATCCGGTCGATGAGGTCGCCGATGAGCCGGCTGGTCCCCAACAGACGGCAGAGACGCTCACCCGCCAGGGGGTTGGTCTGGAGCAGAGTGACGAGGGCTGCGTGGTCCGGGGTGTTGGCGAGGACGATCCGGAGTTGGGCCAGCCCCAGGTCGGGGTCGGGGGTGAGCGAGAGCCAATCGAGCATCAAGGGCAGCACCTGGTCCATCGCCTGCGAGCGACGGCTGAGACCGGCGGTCAACTCCTCGAGGGCACGTCTCGCCGCCTTGACATCCCTGAACCCGAGGGCCTCGAGCCGGAGTGCCGCCTGTTCCACGCCGAGGCGGGCACTGGGGGAGCCGACGAGTGCCTCGAGAATCGGCCTGAAATACAGGCGCTCGTGCACGTCACGAACCACGGATCTGACCGCGGCGATACGACCGACCAGCTCCCGGGCAGGGTCGGCTCGGAACCCCATGGCCCGCCCCAGCTGTGCCCGGCGGCCGGCGTCTTCGGGAAGCTGGTGGGTCTGGCGCAGATCCCAGATCTGGATTCGGTGCTCGAGGTCCCTGAGGAATCTGTAGGCGTCGGCCAGCCGAGCGTGATCCTCCGGCTCCACGAAGCCATGCTCCGTCAGCGCCTGCAGCGCCCCGAGAGTCGCCGGGAGGCGGAGATCGGCATCGAGGCGGCCATGCACCAACTGCAGCAATTGGACAGAGAATTCGACGTCCCTGATCCCCCCTCTCGAGCGTTTGATGTCCGATGGGCTCGCCCCGTCTTCGACTCGCTCTTTCAACCTGCGGATGCTGCGCAGGGCATCGACGTCGAGACCGCCTTCCCAGACGACGCCGGCGGCCATATGCATGAACTGATCGCCGAGTTTCCGGTCCCCGGCGGCGGGCCTTGCCTTGAGCAGGGCTTGAAGCTCCCAGGGCTCTCCCCATTGCGCGTAGTAGCGGGCGTAGCCCTCGATGCTCCTCGACAGCGGCCCGATCGACCCCTCGGGCCGCAGGTCGGCGTCCACCAGCAGCCCGGGACCCTCCACCGTCGGGGAGGAGAGGGCATATGTCAGACGGGAAGCCAGGGCAAGAGCCGCTGCCCGGCTTGCGTTCTCGTCGCCGCCGGTGCTCTCGTGAGCGAAGACCAGGTCGATGTCCGACGAGTAGTTCAGCTCCCGGGCACCCCATTTGCCCATCGCGACCACCACGAACGGCAGGTGCAAGGCGAGTGGATGCCGAGGTGCGACGTCGTTGCGCGCCGCCTCGAGGGTGTCCTCCACGATGCCGTCGACCGCATCAGAGAAGCGGGCGGTCGCCTCGGGCATCTCGATCAGGCCCGCCATGTCTTCGCCGGCGATGGAGGCCAGGGCCGCATGCGCCCTGAGCGTGACGTTGGGGGTGGGGGCGCTGCCCCAAAGCAGCGAGGGGTATCTCGCAACCGATCGGCTCAAGGCACGTGATGTGCCGGCCAGTGCACAGGCAAGCCTCAGGACCTTCTCATCGACTGCGATTGCGGTGTCGGCCTCCAGCATCGGGAACAGACGCCCCCATGCCTCTCCGGGGTCCGGGCCCTTTTGCACCAATTCGATGACCAGGGCCCTCGACGCCTCGTCGGGCACGATGCGAGCCAGGCGGTCCGCCGCACTCTCATCGATCGACGCCGGGACAATCCGATCGGTCACGGGCAACAGGGTATGACGGGGCGTATCGTGAGGGTGTGCCACTTCGAGTCGCAGGAGCACAACTGAATCTCTGCGTGGGCGACCTGGCAGGCAACGAGCAGCGGATCGCCGAGGCCATGGATTGGGCCGAGAGCGAGCATGCCGATGTGCTTCTCTTGCCGGAGCTGGCGATAAACGGCTACCCACCCGAGGACCTCGTCCTGCGCTCCGACTTCGTCGAGTCCGGCATCGAGATTCTTCAGCGGCTCGCCACCCGCTCCCGATCGACGGTGGTGGTGGTCGGCTTCGTCGACAAATCCGAAGGTCCGCCGCGTGCTGCTGTGGACGCAACCGACCGCACCGTTGCCAATGCCGCGGCCGTGCTCCACCAGGGTGAGATCGTCGGTGTCTACCACAAGATCCATCTCCCCAATTACGGGGTCTTCGACGAGGACCGCTACTTCGCGGTCGGGGTCGACCCCGCCCGAACCTGGGAGATCGGGGGTGTGGTCTCGGGTGTCTCGATTTGTGAGGACATCTGGCTTGCTGACGGGCCCCCGAGTGCACAGGCCGCTGCCGGCGCCCAGATACTTCTCAACATCAATGCCTCGCCATTCCACAAAGGAAAGGCAAAGGAGCGGGAGCAGATGATCGTGGAACGGGCCCGTCAATCGGGTGCCGCCGTGGTCTACTTGAATCTCGTGGGCGGACAGGACGAGTTGGTGTTCGACGGTTGCTCGCTCGCCGTCGCCCCCGACGGCACCATCGTGCATCGCTCACCACAATTCGACGAGGACCTCTTCATCGTCGACGTGCCGCTGCCGGGTGAGCCGGTGGAGACCGGATCGGTGACCAGGCACCTCGACCCTGTGGAGGAGGTCTACCGGGCGCTGCAGGTCGGTCTTGGGGACTATGTCCGCAAGAACGGCTTCAAGGGGGTGGTGATCGGCCTGTCCGGGGGCATCGATTCCGCGCTCACCGCCGTCATCGCCGCCGATGCACTGGGGCACGACTCCGTGTGGGGGGTGTCGATGCCCTCACGATTCTCGTCGCAGCATTCGATCGATGACGCTCGGGATCTGGCGTCGAATCTGGGCATCCGTTTCGACGTGCTCCCCATGGACGTGGTGTACGAGTCGTTTCTGGGCACCCTGGGCCCGGTCTTCGCCGGCACCGACTTCGGGACTGCGGAAGAGAATCTCCAGGCACGCGCCAGGGGGACGATGCTGATGGCGATCTCGAACAAGCACGGGCCGATGGTCATCGCAACCGGGAACAAGTCGGAGATGGCGGTCGGGTACGCCACGATGTATGGGGACATGGTCGGTGGATACGCCGTCCTCAAGGACGTGTTCAAGACCCTGGTTTACGAGCTGGCCCGATGGCGCAACAAGCAAGGGGAGGCGATTCCCCAGAGCACCATCGACAAACCACCGTCTGCAGAGCTTCGGCCCGAGCAGAAGGACTCTGATTCCCTTCCCCCCTATGAGCTCCTCGACCCGATCCTGCAGAACTATGTGGAGGGCGATCTCGGCATGGCGGAGATAGTGGATCAGGGCTTCGACCCCTCGGTGGTCGCCCGCGTGGCGCGGATGGTCGACCGAAACGAGTACAAGCGGCGTCAGGCGGCCCCCGGCGTGAAGATCACCGTCAAGGCATTCGGGAAAGATCGAAGACTGCCCATCACCAACCGCTACCGATCGACAGGTCTTTGAGATGAGGGTCCTGATCAACGGCATCGAGTCGGGCGGGACGGTCCCGGTCACCGACTCCTCGATCTTGCGCGGGGATGGCTGCTTCGAGGTGCTCAAATCCCGCTCTGGCCGGCTCTTCGCCCTCGGCGACCATCTCGATCGGCTCACGAGGAGCGCCAAGATCCTCGATATACCTCTGCCGTCCCGTCATGACCTCGAGCAGTGGATCCGCAGCGTCGCCGAGTCGGGTGGCGACTGCGCAGTGCGGGTGGTGGTCACCAGGGGGTCGGCGGTGCCCGGGGTGCCGGGCGAGCCTCTGACCGTCGTTTTCGGGCATCCATGGAATCGGGCACCGGGCCCGGCCACATTGCTCCCGGTCCTGGCCCCATGGCACGCCGCCGGCGTGTCCTGGGAGCTCGCCGGGGCCAAGATCTTGTCCTACGCCCCGAACATGGCAGCGACCCGGGCAGCCGTCGCCGAGGGATTCGAGGATGCCCTCCTCGTCAGCAGGGACGATGTGATGCTGGAAGGGCCGACTTTCTCGATCGCCTGGGTGATCGGTGGCGTCGTGGAGACACCGACTCTCGAGCTGGGGATCCTGGATTCGATCACGAGACGGATGATGATCGAGATCGCAGCCGCCCTCGGGATGGTGGTTCGCCAGGGGGAATGGACTCTCGATCGACTGGAGCTCGCCGACGAGGTGATGGCCATGTCGACCATCCGGGAGATCCAGCCGGTTTCGGCGGTGGGCCGGCGAAGGTTCGCCGAAGGCCCGGTGACGAGCGACCTGGCTCGGCAGTTCGTTCAGCGAACCCGCTGAACTCGATCCGAGCAGGGCTCGGGATTCGATCCCTCCACCCAGGCCGCGAGCAAGGTCAGTGTCTCCCCCCTGGTGAGCAGACGGTGGGAATCGAGGGGAGGGTTGCACGACTCGATGGCGCCGACCGCCCTCAGCCGCTCCTCGGCATCCTCGGCCGACGGCAGGCTCACCATCGGCATCCCCTGATCGAGGCCTGCGCCGTCGGGCAGCAGGGAAGTCACCAAGCCGTCGATGTGAGCCCATGCCGCCACCCGAGCCACCTCGGTCGCCGGGAGCCCGAAGTCGAAGCACTCCTCGTGCGGGTTGCACCCGACTCCCGATTCCCCGGCTGCCGAGACCTCTACATCCTCGGGTTTCACCGGTGTGAGCAGCGACACGTATCGACCGTGGAGCGTCGGAGGCGACTTGCCTGCGAAGTGGGCCACGATGGCAGCGGCGAAATTCGGGGTGGCGATGCGCTCGGGGCAGAACATCGTCATCGTCTCATCACATGGCAGGAAGAGCCCCTGGCTGACGAGGCTCGCCGCCAGCCACTCGCTCTCGAGGCCCTCGTCATCGGCATAGGGCCATACCGGCTGCGGATCCGCCAGCTCCGCATCCTGCTTGGCGGCAACGAGGCTGGCTCTGGCGTCGACTGCCACTCCGGACGAGGTCCTCAGCTCGAAATGGAGATGGTCTATGGACTCCTCGGCATTGCCTGAGTCTCCGACCCACCCGATCACCTCACCCGCGGCTACCTCGGTCCCTTCTGCGAGGTCGATGCGCACACCCACCCCCAGGCCATCGTCGGTTCCCTGTTGGTCGTTGTTGAGGTGGATGTAGTAGGACTGCCATCCGTCGTCGTGTCGCAGCGACATCCAGCAGCAGTCCTCGGTGCCGGCCTCCTGGACCACCTTCATGACGACCCCGTCCGCCACCGCCACCACAGGTGTCAGCTTCGGGGCGGCGATGTCGATGCCCTGGTGGTGTCGGTCACCCTGGTCCCGATCGGTGCCGAAACCGGAGATCAACTGCCCCTCTCCGGCGAGAGGCCACCGCATCTCGTATCGGAAGGCGGCGCAACCCGACTGGCGTGGCGATGCCGGAGCTGTCGGCGCCGGCTCGCCGTCTTCCACCGTGGTCGAGGTGCTGTCGTCTCCAGGTGTGCTGGTGACGGTGCTCTCGTCCGAAGGCTCAGTCGTCGTAGTGGTCGAGGCGACGGTGGTCGACGAGCTGACCGGGGTGGTGGTGGCCGTGGCATTCGGGCCCGTCGGCGCCGGCTCAGGGGACGCCGGCCCGGTTGTCGGAGGAGAGGTGGGAGAAGGTGCCTGCGTTGGAGGCGGGAACAGGTCGTCCAGGGTCACCGGCCGGCACATGGGGGCGGCTCGCGCCGCCGGAATCGGTGCCCCCACCACCGCCATCGCCCCGATCAGGGTCAACACCACAACAGCAGCGGCGCCAAGCCTGCGATTCATGTTTCACAGGCTAACGACGAGCCCCAAGGTTGGGAACCGGCCCGATATGCGTTACGTTGGTAGGGCATGAGGCTCACCCGGATGATCATGTACGTGGCCCTCGGCGGTCTTCTGAGCGTTCTCGTCACGGCCTGTGACGACGATGCCACGCAGCTGAGCACGACCTCGTCCATCGTCTCCAGCCCGTCGCCGACGGTCGAGGCGTCCACGACCTCGGTAGCGTCGAGCGGAGACAGCACGACCACCTCACTGGTCGGGCAGGCCGTGGGCGATTACGAGGTCGTGGCGCGGGAGTCGGGCACGGCAGGTGAGACGCTATACATCGTCATCCCGCCCGGGGCGTACACCGATGTCGACATCGAGAACTTCGTGGTGGATCTCGTCGAGTCGGGGGCGGCGACGTTCGGAGCGGAGATCTTCGACGACCCGGCTGCGGCCGACGCCTTTCGCAAACCCGAGGCGGAACGCACCGAGGACGAGACGGCTTTGCTCGCTCAGCATCACTTCGTCAGCCTTCAGAACGCGAGCACCATCGTGTACCGCGGCCCGTTCGAGAGCTCGGGCCAGCAAGCCATCGGCAGCTGAGTCAGAGCAGCGATGCGGCCACCAGCAGGAAGCCGCCGAATCCGACCACATCGGTGATCACCGTTATCAGGATCGATGCCGCCAGGGCCGGGTCGAGGCCCAGCCGTCTCAACACCAGCGGAATCGTGGTGCCGACGAGGGTGGCCACCACCAGATTGACCATGCAGGCGAGCCCTATGACAAACGCCACCTGTCCCGGCTCGTCCTTCCCGGCGAAGACCCCGGTTGCGATCAGGGCATAGGTGACCGAGCCGGCGGCGATGGCCAATGTGATCCCGTTGAGCAGGCCGACCCCTGTCTGACGGAGGACGATCGATGGGACCTGGGCACCGGGGACATCATTGGTGGCGAGGGAGCGGATCATCACCGCAAGACTCTGGTTCCCCCCGTTTCCACCCAGGGAGGCAACGATCGGCATCAGCGCCGCCAGCACCGGCTCCCGGGATATGACCCCGGTCTGACCTTCGATCACCCAGGCGACCAGCAGCGCGAGCAGCAGATTGAGCACGAGCCATGGCGTCCGCGATCGAAACGACTTGAAGACCTTGGTGTAGACGGTCTCCCCGACGCCGGCGCCGACCGCGGCCGCGAAATCCTCGGTCGCCTCGTCCTGTACCGCCTCGATGACGGCGTCGGTGGTCACCATGCCCAGGAGATGCCCGTCGTCGTCGATGACCGGCACCCCGAAGAGCTGGTACCGCTGGCTGAGCTCGGCCACCTCCTGGCGGTCGGCCAACACGTGGACTGCCGACGGGTCGGGGACCATCACCTCGTCGAGGTTGTTCCCGGGCCGGGCGAAGACGAGGTCGCGGAATGAGACCACCCCCCTGAGGCGCCCCCCGTCGTCGACCACGTACACATAGGAGAGGTCCTCGTATTCCTCGTGGAGCTGGCGAATCCTCTCGATGGCCTCTCCGGCGGTCAGACCGATGGGAAGGGCGGCGATCTCGGTCGTCATCAGGCCACCCGCGGTGTCCGACGGGTACTGGAGGAGGCGCCGGATCTCCTTTTCCGACGCGTCGTCCATCATGGCCAGGACGCTCTCGCTCACCTCCTCGTCGAGCTCGAAGAGGAGGTCTGCCGCCGACTCCCCGGTCATCTCGCTGACCGCGGCGGTCAGGTCTTCGATCGGCACGTCCTCGACCAGCTCCGCGGCCAGCTCGGGTGCGATTCGCTCGAGGATCTCGGCTGCATCTGAGGGCTCGAGATCGGCCAACAGCCCGGCGACATCCTCCTCGGCCAGCTGTTCGAGCACGTCGGCGGCATCCCCAGGCGCCGCCTCGGCCAGTGCCTCCCACTCCTCGCCATGGCTCTCCAGGTAGTCGACCACCTCATCGCGATCACGGCGCGCAGCAGCAAGGAGGTCACGCGCTAATTGACGTGGACGTCTAAGTCGGAGTCTCACCGGTAGCCCTCGGACGGCGATCCGTCGTCAGGCTAACTGCACGTCACCCTTCGTAAGGGCGCACGACCTTTATCAGCAGGGTGAAGGTGCCGGCCGGGGCCTGATACGACACCTCGTCGCCGACGGTGGCACCGAGGAGGGCGCCCCCCAAGGGGCTCGTCGGTGAGGCGAGGAGCAATCCGGGGACCTTGTTCTCCTGAGGAGCGACGAAGTAGTCGAGCTCGTCGCCATCGGAGTCGACCACCGTGACCACACTCCCCACCTCGACGCGGCCGGTGTCGGCGACCTCGGAGACCTTGGCTGTGTTGAACAGGTGCTCTAGTTTGCGGATCCTGGCCTCCATCAGCCCCTGATCGTTCTTGGCGGCGTCGTAGTCGGCGTTCTCGCGCAGGTCGCCATGGGAGCGCGCCTCTGCGATCCGCTCTTCGATCTCCTTGCGGCCCTCGGTCTTGAGCTGCTCCAACTCCTGGCGCATCTTGTCGAAGGCGGCCGGAGTCAGAAATGTGTGTTCCTCGGGCATGTCTCGTCGAAAGGCTAACTGGTGCCCCGACCACTAACGTTCGCCGCGTTCAGGACGGCCAGATGACAACGCTTGCTGCGTCCTCGTCCTTGACGCACCTACGGGTGCGCCTGCGTCCTGCGTCCTTGCCATCGGCGCCCCTGGCTCGCCCTGAACATCGCCAACGTC
>JBOGEU010000144.1:0-1992 GCA_050741995.1 Acidimicrobiia bacterium
GACCATGGTGTAGCCGAGGGCGATGAGGGCGTAGATCGCACCCTGTCCGATACCGATGACCACGAAGTTGATCCAGGCCTCGGCAGAGAGGCGCCCACTACTGAGCGAGACATAAGCGCCGATCACCACCGCAAATAGGGCGAGGATCCGGACGAGCCAGAGGACCGCCGCTACGAAGTTGAAGTGCAGCCTCGGCGCGACGCTTCTTTCAGCTACCACGATGGCACCAATGGACCGGAGACAGAGCGCCGCGGTTTTCCGCGGCGCTCTGTGATTCTCGTGTGCTCGATCTGGCTAATTGAGCTTCTCAGGGTCGACCTGCTCGCGCAGGTCGGCAACGCTGATCACGTTGGCGAACACGCCGAGGATGCCCTCGGCGGGGTCGACGTTCTCGAATATGCCGATCCTCGGTTCGGCGCAGTCACCGAACTCGTTGCAGGCCAGCGTGCCGGTCAGACCCTCGAACCCCTCGACGTCGTACACGTACTGACGCAACGCGGCCCGGTCGATGACCAGGCTGTCGCCGTCCTCGACGGCCACCGCCTCGATCGCATCCAGCAGCATGTTGGTGGCGTCGTAGGCATGGGCATGGAAGGCCTGGATCGGGGGTGACCCCACGGCGGCCTCGTACTTGGCCACGAACTCCTCGTATGCCGGTCCCTCCGCCTGCGCCGGGCCGGAGAACACCATGCCCGCCGTTTCAGGGAGCACGACGAAGGTGTCGGAGAGAAGACCGTCCGCCCCCATCAGTTGAGTCTCGGCCAACCCGGGGAACTCGCCTATCTGCTGCACGATGAAGTCGGCCTCGGGCTGGAAGATGGGCATGAAGAGGAGGTCGGGCGCCAGGGCTTCGATCTCCTGCAATATCGGTCGCATGTCGGTGTCGCCCTTGTTGACGGCGGTCGCCAGGAGGATCTCACCACCCAGGGCGGTGAAGAACTCCCCGAACTGACCGGTGAGACCCTCGGTGTAAGGGTCGCCGTCGTGGATGGTGACGGCATTGGCCGCACCGAAGTCCTCAAACGCGTAGGTGGCGGCGCCGGCTCCCTGGAACTCGTCGTTGTGCGAGGTCCGGAAGTAGCCCTCCTGCCAGTTCTCAGACGCAACCAACGGCTCGTCGGAGAGATAGGGCAGGGCAGTCAGCGACGGTGAGGTGTTGGACCCCGAGATCATCACCAGACCCGCCTCCGACATGATCTGTGACGCCGGCACTCCGGCTCCGGAGCAGCTCGTGCCCAGTATCCCGACTACCTGCGGATTGGCCACGATTGCCTGGGCAGCCGTGGATCCGCCATCGGCGGAGCAAAGACCGTCCTCGATCTGCAGGTCGATCGGATGCCCGAGCAACTCGCCGCCGCGGTCGGCGATGGCGATCTCTGTGGCGTCGACCTGGTCCTGACCGAGGCTGGCCGTTCCACCCGAGATGGTTTGGATGGTGGCGATGAGGATCGGCTCTCCGGGCCCAACCGTCACTGCGCCCAGCTCACCTGGCTCGACTGGCTCTTCGCCTCCGGTAGTGGTCGTGGCCTCATCTGGCGCCTCGGTGGTGGTGACGTCGTCACCCCCGGCCGTGGTCGTGGTGTCCTCGGCCCCGCCATCGCCACAGGCGGCGATCACGAGCGCAAGAACGCCCACAAGCGCGAGAAGCTTGAGGCCTCTCTTGTTCTTCATGTTTCCTTCCTCCATTTGGGAATGCGCGACGAAACCCAAAGCCACGCCGCGACCGGGACTCTAGACCCAAAATCGCGCTCAGTCACCCGGGAACCCCTGTTGTTCGGGCGCTGCGGGCAGCGGAATGCAAGCCGGTGCACCCCCGTGTCCGGCTCCAGACGACGTGGCGTAGCGTTGGGGTGTGACCTCTGCAGCGAAGGTCGTCGAGGACGGCGTTGAAGCACCGTCGAGGGGTGATGATCGTGGCGATCGCCCGCGCTGGGGGTGGCTGGCAGTGGGCTTGGTCATCGGTGCCGGCCTCTCAGTGCTCCTGCTGCGGGT
>JBOGEU010000145.1:0-3492 GCA_050741995.1 Acidimicrobiia bacterium
CCCCTGTGTGCGAGTCGATCCGGCAGGAGACGAGGTGCTGGCAAGGATCCGGTCCGCCACCGCCGATGCCGATCTCCTCCTGATCTCCTCGGCGCGTGTTCTGGACCTGCTCTGGCCCCGGAGCCCGATGCCTGATGTGCCGGTGGCCGTGGTCGGCAAGAGGACGGCGTCTGCGGTGACTGATCATGGGGGCCGGGTCGCCTTCACGGGAACATCGGGATTGGCCGCTCTCTTGGGCGACATCGACTTCTCCGGCTCCACGCGGGTGGTGTTCCCTCATGCTGCCGGCTCGGATCGGGGAGCGATCGAGGCGCTCCGACGCCAGGCGCCCGTTTTCCGGGACTTCGTGGCGTATCGGAGCGTGCCGCTGGCTCCGCCACCGACCGAAGTAGAGGCCGTTGCGTTCTCCTCGCCTTCGGCGATCGATGGCTGGCTCCTCTCCCGCACCCTGGACGGGCTGGTCGTCGGTGTCATCGGGCCCACCACGGCGGCTGCTCTGGCTCGACACCGGGCGCCCGACGTCGTCGCCCCCCAACCCTCTCATGAGCTCATGGCTCGTGCGATGGCGTCCTACCTGGAGGTATCGGTATGAGCAGTTTCCCCACGGTTCGACCCCGTCGGCTCCGCGGTCGGGAGGCCATGCGACGCGTGGTCTCGGAGACCCGATTGCATCCCGCCCAGTTCGTCCTCCCCGTCTTCGTGGTGCCGGGGCAGGGGGTGCGACGGCCGATCGAGGCGATGCCGGGGCACGCCCAGCTCTCTGTCGACCAGGTCGCCCTCCTCGCCAAGGAGGCCGAGTCGGTCGGGATCGGGGGCCTGCTCTTCTTCGGTGTCCCTGACGAAAAGGACGAGATCGGGTCGACGGCGTGGGACCCGGCCGGGCCGGTGCCCCGCGCCATCGAGGCGGTGGCCTCCGCCGCCCCCGGTCTCCTGCGCTGGGCCGACGTTTGCCTCTGCGAGTACACCAGCCATGGGCACTGTGGACCGCTTCGCGGCGAGGTGGTCGACAACGACGCAGCGCTCCCCCTGCTGACGAGGGCCTCCGTGGCCTATGCACGAGCAGGCGCCGACGTCGTGGCCCCTTCGGACATGATGGACGGCCGGGTCGGGGCGATTCGTGCCGGTCTCGACGAGACGGGCAACACCGACACCGTGATCTGCTCCTATGCGGTCAAGTACGCCTCCGCCTACTACGGCCCGTTCCGGGAGGCGGCCGGGTCGGCACCGGCCTTCGGTGACCGTCGCTCACATCAGATGGACCCCCCCAACGTGATCGAGGCGATCAGGGAGGCGGGTCTGGATGTGGACGAGGGAGCCGACATGGTGATGGTGAAACCGGCCGGCCCCTACCTTGATGTGGTGCGCGCGGTGCGTGAGCAGGTCGAGGTGCCGGTGGCGGCTTATCAGGTCTCGGGGGAGTTCGCCATGGTCGAGGCGGCCGCCGCTCGCGGTTGGATCGACCGGGACCGGGTGATGATGGAGTCGTTGACCGGCATCGTCCGAGCCGGGGCGGGCATCGTTCTCACCTATTTCGCACTCGACGCCGCCCGGATCCTCCAGGAGGCGGGATGACCACCGACCTGGCCTCGGCGCGCCGTGACGCGGCCCCAGGATCTGCGGAGTGGCAAGGCCGCGCGTTCGAGGTCATGCCGGGAGGGGTCAACTCGCCGGTGCGCGCATTTGGCGCCGTGGGCGGCACCGCTCCTTATGTCGTCTCCGGGCTCGGGGCACGTCTGACCACAGTCGACGGCGAGGAGTTGATCGACTTCATAGCTTCCTGGGGCGCATTGATATTGGGCCACGCCCGCCCCGAAGTGGTCGAAGCCGTCATCGAGTCGGTGAGCAGGGGCACATCGTTCGGTGTCTCCACCCCGGCCGAGGTGGAGCTGGCAGAGCTGATCTGCGCCCTGGTTCCCTCGATCGAGGTCGTGCGCATGGTCAACTCCGGGACCGAGGCCACAGCCTCGGCGCTGCGCCTGGCCCGGGCCGCCACCGGCCTACCGGCGGTGGTCAAGTTCGAGGGCTGTTACCACGGGCACAGCGACGCATTCCTGGTCCGGGCCGGATCGGGGCTCGCCACATTCGGTGAGCCCTCGAGCCCCGGCGTCCCCCCCGGCACCGCCTCCGACACCCGTGTCGCCCGCTACAACGACTTGGGATCGGTGTCCGATCTGATGGCGGACGGCCTGGTGGCCGCCGTGATCGTGGAGCCGGTGGCGGGCAACATGGGCTGCATCCTGCCGGAGCCGGGATTTCTCCAGGGGCTTCGGGAGTTGTGCGACGCCAAGGGGGCTCTGCTGATCTTCGACGAGGTCATGACCGGGTTCCGGGTTGCCTTGGGCGGAGCCCAGGAGCGGTACTCGGCCCGGCCCGATCTCACCGCGCTGGGCAAGGTGGTGGCGGGGGGCACTCCGGCGGCGGCGTACGGGGGCCGGGCCGACCTGATGCGACAGATAGCCCCGGACGGCCCGGTCTACCAGGCGGGAACGCTCGCCGGCAACCCGATCGTGACCGCGGCCGGGTTGGCCACGCTCCGCTACCTCGCCGAGCATCCTGATCTCTACCAACAACTCGACATGGCCGGGGACGATTTGGCCTCCCGAGTCGAGGACGCCCTGGCCCGGGCCGGCCTGCCCGGCGTGGTCAACCATGTCGGGGGGATGATCGGGCTCTTCCTCGGCATCGAGCGAGCACGGAGCTGGGACGATGTGGCGGGCATCGACCCGGAGCTCTTCAAGCGCTTCTTCCATGCCGTCCTGGAGCGGGGCGTTCTCCTCCCCCCCTCTCCGTACGAGACCTGGTTCCTGATGGAGGCTCACCTCGACGGGCCACTCGAGGTTGCGATCGACGCCCTGATCGATGCCATCGAGGCGGTGACGCGATGAGACTTCTCCGAGCCCTCCGCGGCGAGCCCCTCGACCGGCCCCCGGTCTGGTTCATGCGCCAGGCCGGCCGCTACCTGCCCGAGTACCAGGAGCTGCGCAGCAAGCACGACTTTGTGGAATCGATCCGCACACCTCTGATCGCTGCCGAGATCACACTTCAGCCTCTGCGTCGATTCCCGCTCGACGCCGCAATCGTCTTCTCCGACATCATGACCCCGCTCATCGGCATGGGAGTCGACGTCGCCTTCGACCCGGGGCCCAAGCTGCCGGCTCTGACCATCGACGAGGTCGCCCGGCTCCGCCGGCTCGAGCCGCAACGGGTCGGGTTCGTCGCCGAGACGATCTCCATGGTGCGGGATGAGCTCGACGATGACGTGGCGGTGATCGGCTTCGCCGGGGGCCCGGCCACGCTTCTGGCCTACCTCCTCGAGGGGGGTGGCTCCCAGCATTTCCCGAACTTTCGCCGCGCCCTCCACCTCGAGGATCCCGAGCCGGCTCTCACCGTCATGGCTGCGGCGATGAACACCTACCTGAGGGCACAGGTCGAGGCCGGCGCCCGGGTGGTCCAGCTTTTCGATTCCTGGGCCGGTCTTCTGACCCCGGACCA
>JBOGEU010000146.1:0-1016 GCA_050741995.1 Acidimicrobiia bacterium
TACCGGGCCCTGGCCGAGGTCTTGCGAACCTGAGACTGTTTGGCCCATATATGGGCTGCAGAAGCTGAGGTTCCCGGATGCACCCGCTCAGGAGCGGGGGGGCGGGGTGAAGAGGGACTCGGCCTGGTCTGGGGTGAGGGTTTGCGAGGGGTTGATGCCGTGGCGGTCGACGGCTGCGCCGATGCCGACCTGTGGATCGGGTAGCTCGACGGGCGAGTCACTGCCCCCGATCAAGGTGACCCCTGCTTCGAGCAGGGAACGGAAGGGGTAGACCCGGGTCAGTCTCTGCTCCCCGAGACGTTTCCCCAGCCACGAGAACTCGGAGGCGAGGAATGCAGGTTGCACCGAGGCCGTCACCCCCAGCCTCCCCATGCGCTCGATGGCGGCTTCCGTCAGGAGCGAGGCATGCTCCACGCGGAGCCGCTCCGGGTCGGCCCCCATCCCGATCAGCTCCTCGAAGATGTCGAGCACCCTGTCGTTGGCCCGGTCACCGATGGCATGGATGGCAACCGAGCCGCCCAGCATCATCGAGGACCTGGCCATGGTCTTGACGTGCTCCGCATCGAGGCGATCGGTGCCCCTGGTATCGGGCCGGTCGGTGTACGGCTCGTGCAACGCCGCGGTGTGCCCGCCGAGGCTGCCGTCGGCGAACTCCTTCCAGCCCAGGAAGCGGATCCTGCCCTGGGCGTGGCGGATCTTCTCGGCGGCCTCCGCCAGCTCGGCCGAATTGGATGCGATCACCATGACGTCGACCTCGATGGGCAGTTCCGGTGCCAGCCGACAGAGGACATCGAGCTCGTCGGGCACACCACACCACAGTGGCTCACCCACCGAGACGATGCCGGTGACAGAACCGACCCCCATCCGGGGAAGGTCGCCCAGGGCGCGGAGGATGGCGGAATCGGGCGGGCCGATGATCAGCGGGGCCAGGGCCGAGGAGACATGGGGGATCGCCGTCTCACGCAGTACCCCGGTGGGCCGGCCACCGCCATCCCGATCGAATGAGCCGCCTTCGG
>JBOGEU010000147.1:0-3977 GCA_050741995.1 Acidimicrobiia bacterium
CTCACCCGTTCGCCGCTCCGTCATACCGGTGGGTTACCCCTCCGGTGTGCGTCGCTCGACTTGCATGCATTAGGCACGCCGCCAGCGTTCGTCCTGAGCCAGGATCAAACTCTCCAACGTACATTCAGGGCTCCTGTCCCGAGGGACATTCGCCAATCCTGTCAGTTATGAGTTTGCAATTTGGGTCCAGGGCCCGTGAGGGGCCCTAGAGCTGATTGCTGTCACAGATGCTCACTCACTCACCGACCGAGGTCGCGGAGTGGGTGTGCATGCTGGCTTTTGGCACATTGTTCAGTTGTCAAGGAGCCCAAAGCTCCCACATCTGATGTCAGCGGGCCGGCGATCGAATCGCGGCCCCGATACAAAGTGAAACCGAGGCGACGCGCTGATGCGCCGTCCCGGGCTTCCAGTGGGTGGCCGGAGAGGTGTTCTCCAGCCGGGAGTCGAATAGTACCGACACCCATGGGTTAGTCAAGTCAATCGACGAGTCTTGCGAATCGCCGCTTCCCGACCTGGAGAACCCTGCCGACCAGGGACGCCCTCGGGGCCTCCTGGGCCTCGAAAACCTCCCCATCGAGCTTGACTGCGCCCTGGGTCAACAACCTTCTCGCCTCCGCACCGGACAGCCCGAAAACGAGGCGGATGAGACCGGGAACACCCGTAGGGTCCTCTTCAGGTAATGGAAACGACATCGTGTCGTCGGGTATTCCGCCCTCTCTGAACACCTGGTCGAACATCCCCTCGGCGGCGACGGCCGCCTCCTCCCCCCAGTACAGCGCGGTCACGGCGCGGGCGAGTCGCCGTTTGACCTCCCCGGGGTGAAGGGCTCCCGAGGAGAGCCCGGATTCGATTCGGCCCACCTCGACGGGGTCGAAGTCGGCGGCGAGCCGGAACCACTGGGGCATCGCCTCATCCGGGATGCTCATCGTCTTGCCGAACATCTCGCCCGGCTCGTCCTCGACCCCGATGTAGTTGCCGACCGATTGCGACATCTTCTTCACCCCGTCGGTGCCCACCAGGAGGGGCATCGTCATCGCCACCTGCGGCTCCATGCCGTAACGCTCCTGTACGACACGGCCCATCATCAGGTTCCAGAGCTGGTCGGTGCCGCCGAGCTCGATGTCCGCCTCGACCGCCACCGAGTCGTAGCCCTGGAGCAAGGGGTAGAGGAACTCCATCACCGAGATGGGGACCCCCTCTTGATACCGGTTTGCGAAGTCCGCGCGTTCGAGCATCTGGGCCACTGTCGCCGCCGACGTCAATTCGAGCAGACCGGCCATGTCCAGCGACCCCAGCCACTCGGAGTTGTGACGGATCTCGAGCCTGTCCGCGAGGAGGATCCTCCGGAATTGGGTGAGCACGTTCTCGGCGTACCCGTCGACCTCCTCGGCGGTGAGGCGCTTGCGGGTGTCGCTGCGCTCCGAGGGATCGCCGACGCGTGCGGTGAAATCACCCACGATGAGCACCGCGGTATGACCCAACTCCTGGAAGTGGCGCAACTTTCGGAGGACTACCGCCCAACCCAGGGTCACCGACGGTGCAGTCGGGTCCAAACCGAGTTTCACCCGCAGCGACCGTCCCCGCTCCAGCTTCCGGGCGAGGTCCGCTTCAGGCACCACCTGGTCGGCGTAGCGGAGCAGAAGCGGCAGCTGTTCGGCGGCGGTCATGGTGGTGGGCAGGGTAAACCGACCGGGCGGCGGGTCACTGGTGCTCCGGCTCGCACTAGCTGCTGGTCACGGTGGTGACTTCGACGAATCTCCACGGCCGGTCGTTGGCCTTGGTGATGCCGACACGGGGTGTCGCCATCACCATGGCCGGTGGTGCGCCGGGCTCGAGCCGCAACACAGATGCCCTGGCGAGCAGGTACGTGCCGTCATGCGAATGGTTGATGCCGAGAGCCTGGGTGAGCTTTCCGGGGCCGTCGGCGAGCCCGCGCTCACGACCACGCCGCAAACGGGACACAGCCATCCCCTCGACGATCTCGGCCCCACGGAAGAGCACCCCCCATCCGACACCCTCGGGGCCGGCGGCCGTATTGGCACACCAATGGACCCCGTACGAGCGGTAGACATAGAGGGTGCCCGGCCGCTCGAACATCGAGCCGTTGCGCCCGGTTCGCCCCCGGTAGGCATGGGAAGCGGGATCGTCGGAGCCCTTGTAGGCCTCGACCTCGGTGATGCGGGCCTTCACCAATTGCCCACCCACCTCCGACACCAGGAACGAGCCGAGAATCAGTGGCGCCGCCTCTTCGGGTTCGCCCGCCAGCAACTCTCCCAGGTCCACCCTCAGGCGCCCCGCAGCTTGGCTCCGATGGCCTCGGCAGCCGAGATCATCGCCTCCCGGACCGGCGACACCTCTTCGTTGGTGAGAGTGTGGTCCTGGGCGCGGAGACGATATCGGATGGCTACCGCTCTCATCCCCTCGCCCACGCCCGGGCCGCGGAACTCGTCGAACACGTGGGCCGACTCGACCAGGCCGGGTGCGGCAGCCACGCTCGTGTCGAGGAGGTCTGCCACCGGCATGTCGAGCGGGACCAAGAAGGAAAGGTCGAAGTCGACATGGGGGAAAACGGAAGGCGACGACGCCAGCCGTCGCTGGGGCGGGGCCAGGATCGGCTCGAGATCGATCTCGGCGATCGCCACCCGGCCCGGCAGGTCGAATTGGCGGGCGGCGCCCGGTCCGAGCTCCCCGACGTGGCCGATCACGCCGCCACCGAGCTCCACCAGGGCCGACCGTCCCGGGTGATAGCCAGGCGGGCTCCCCGGCCTGAGCACCAGGTCCTCATGCCCGAGCACGGCCATGATGTGGCGGAGCAGAGCGAGCGACATCGCCGCCTCGGCCATGTCCGTCTCTCCCCCGAGATGCGACGGGCCGACGGCGCCGACCATCACCCACGACAGCCGTTCGATCTGAGTCGGGAGACGCCGGTCATCGGGCCACGGGTCGGTGACGAACACCCGCGAGGTCTCGAAAAGGGCCACGGCCGGGGCGCCGTAGGAGAAGTTGAAGCGCGCCGCGCTCAACAGGCCAGGGAGCAGGGTCGGGCGCAGGGTTCCTTCCTCCTCGCGCAAAGGGTTGGTCACATGGAGCAGACGAGAGCTATCGGTCCAGCCGAGACGGGAGAGGTCTTCGAGGTTCACGAACGGAAGCGTGATCGCCTGGTGGAGGCCGACACCGGCCAGCGCCGAGTGGAGCAGCCTGAGGCGTCTCTGCTCCGGGGTGAGGCCACCGGCGGGCCCGGTGGGGACGGTGGCGGCGAACCGGTCGTATCCGTGGATGCGGGCCACCTCTTCGATCAGGTCGGCCGGCCGGGTCACATCGGGGCGGTAGGTGGGCACGGTGACCGTCATCGGGTCGTCGCCGTCGACGTGCATCCCGAGCCTGGCCAGGATGCCGCCGACGTTCTCACGGGTGAACCCGCTCCCGAGCAGACGCTCGACCTCATCGAGGGCGAGGTCGATCCGGGCCGGGTCGACCGGAGTAGCCACCTCGTCGATGACCCCCTCGAGGACCTCGCCGCCCGCGAGCTCGACCACCATCGCCGCCGCCCGGGCATTTGCCTCGTCGGTGAGGTTGGGGTCGACGCCCCGCTCGAATCGGGTCGAAGCCTCGGACCTGAGACCGTGGCGTCGTGACATGTACATGATGGTCGGCGGATCCCAGGAGGCGGCCTCCATGAGGACGTCGATCGTGCCCGGAGAAACCTCGGAGCGGGCGCCGCCCATGGTTCCCGACATCGATGTCGGCCCCTCGTCGTCGTAGATGATCAGGTCCTCGGGCCCCAGCCGCCGCTCCTCGTCGTCGAGTGTCACCAGGGTCTCTCCGTCCCGAGCCCGCTTGACCACGAGACGGTCGCCGCTGATCGCGCCGGCGTCGAATGCGTGAAGCGGATGCCCGAGCTCGAGCATGACGTAGTTGGTGACGTCCACGACGTTGGAGATGGCTCTCACCCCCGCCTTGTTGAGACGGTGCCGGAC
>JBOGEU010000148.1:0-2755 GCA_050741995.1 Acidimicrobiia bacterium
AAGTTGCCGCGCCGGAGTGATCCGTCGGTGAAATAGTGCGACGGTGTCTCCGAGTCATCGGCGTCACTGAGGCAAGGAGAACAGCGCAGTCGCAGCCGGGGAGCTGCGGCGAGGATTTTGGACGCAGCCAGGGGTGTCGAGGGCCGGAGAGACCCCGCCAGTATCTCTGCGACGGACCACTAGCCTGCACAACCCCGAGGAGATCGATGAGTTTCGAAGTCGTCTGGCGACCGTCCGCAGACCAGGCCGCAGCCACCAAGACCGCAGCGTTCATGCGGGCCCATGGAATCGAGAGCGTGGAGGAGTTGGGCAGGCGATCCGCCCAGGACCCCGAGTGGTTCTGGGCAGCCGTCGTGGACTTCCTCGGCCTCCCCTTCGATCATCCCTGGCGGGAGGTTCGCGACACCTCCCGGGGCCATGCCTGGGCCACATGGTTCGTCGGTGGGTCGTTCAACCTGAGCCGGGCATGCGTCGACCGATGGGCGGACGACGATCCGGAGCGCACCGCCTTGCGCACCGAGAAGGAGACCGGTCAGATTCGTGAGATGACATTCGGTGAGCTGAGAGACGAGGTGAGCCGCTTGGCCGGGGCACTCCTCTCCCTCGGTGTCGGCCGCGGCGAAGCGGTGGCGGTGTATCTGCCGATGGGCGAGGAGGCGATCGTCTCGCTGTTGTCGGTTGCCCGTATCGGTGCCGTGTTCATCCCGGTCTTCTCGGGTTATGGCGCCGAGGCCGTCGCCGCCCGGCTCGAGGACCCGAAGCCGAAGGTAGTGATCTGCGCCAACGGATTCCAACGGAGAGGAAGGCTCGTCGAGATGAAGGAGGTGGCGGATCGCGCGGTGACCGCCGCGGGAGGCATCGAGCATCTTCTCGTCGTCGACTACACGCCACGTGAGCGGACACCGATGACCGGAGGGCGTGACCACTGGTGGCACGATCTGGTCCCTCGGTCCGACCCGGTCGGGCCCGTGCCCACCAACAGCGAGGACCCGGTCCTCATCGCCTACACGTCAGGAACCACCGGCCGCCCGAAGGGGGCGGTCCATGTCCAAGCCGGCCTCACCGTGAAGCTGGCTGCCGAGGGGGCGTTTCACGCCGATGTGGGCCGTGACGACGTTGTCATGTGGGCCACGGACATGGGGTGGATCATGGGGCCGTGGATGGTCGTCGCCGGCCTGGCCAACGGCTCGGCCCTGGCCGCCTACGACGGGGCACCCGATTACCCGGGCCCGGACCGGCTGTGGAAGATCGTCGCCGATCTCGGCGTGACCTTTCTCGGGATCTCCCCCACCCTGATCCGGGCGCTGCAACCGCATGGCCCCGAACAGGCGCGCAAGCACGACTTGTCGACCCTGAAGACGTTCGGCTCGACGGGAGAGCCGTGGAACCCCGATCCGTGGTGGTGGCTGTTCCAGGAGGTCGGCGAGGGTGCGCGTCCCATCGTCAACATCTCCGGCGGCACCGAGATCGGTGCGGTGATCATCGGGGTCAACCTCCTCCAAGGGTTGAAGCCGACCTCTCTGGGCGCTCCATCGTTCGGTCTCGATGTGGACGTCTACGACCCAGAAGGCCGCCCGTTGCGGGGCGAGGTCGGAGAGCTGGTGATCCGGGGATCGTGGCCGGGGATGACCCGCGGCTTTTGGAACGAGCCCGACCGGTACCTCGAGACCTACTGGGCCCGCTTCCCCGACACCTGGGTGCACGGCGACTGGGCCTCCATCGACGAGGACGACTTCTGGTATCTCCACGGGAGGTCCGACGACACGCTGAATGTCGCCGGGAAGCGAATCGGCCCCGCCGAGATCGAATCGGTGGCGGTGGCGGTGCCCGAGGTGGTCATGGCCGCGGCGGTGGGGATACCGGACCCGATCAAAGGCGAAGCGATCGCGTTGTTCTTGGTCGGCGCCCCCGACGTCGTCGCCGATGCGACGCTGACCGCCCGGGTCGAAGCCGTGGTCACCGACACGCTGGGCAAGGCGTTCCGCCCGAAGACGATCCAATGGGTCCCCGACCTCCCCAAGACGAGGTCGGCCAAGATCATGCGGCGCGTGGTGAAGGCGATCGCCCTGGGTCGGGAGCCTGGTGACATCTCGAGCCTGGAGAACCCGGAGAGCCTGGAGGGGATCACTCCCCTGGATGACCCCAGGTAATTCGTGATAGGTAACACGTGGCCGGCTGCGGGCCGGCTACCTGGCCGGCATCCTCGCCGCGGCGTCGAGACGAATCACCTCGCCGTTGAGCATCGGGTTCTCCACGATGGCCTGGACCAGATGGGCGAAGTCGTCCGGGGTCCCGAGCCGTTGTGGGAAGACGTGAAGCTTGGCCAGGGAGTCTTTCAGGTGCTGCGGGGCCGAGGCGAGGAGAGGGGTGTCCATGATGCCGGGGGCGACGGCCATCACCCGGATCCCCAGACTCCCCAGGTCCCGGGCCAGCGGCAATGTCATCCCCACGATCCCGCCCTTTGATGCCGAGTACGCAGCCTGGCCCACCTGGCCCTCGAATGCAGCGATCGATGCCACGTTGACGATGACCCCGCGCTCCCCGCCTTCTCCCGGCTGGTTACGGGCCATTGCCCCCGCCACGTTGCGGATGACATCGAACATGCCCACCAGGTTGACATCGATCACGAACTTGAAGAGGTCGAGGTCGAAGAGGCCGCCGTCACGGCCGACCAAACGCTGCGCCGGGGCGACGCCGGCCGCATTGACGAGGATGTCGATCCGTCCCAGGTCCTCGACCGCCCGCTGCACAGAGA
>JBOGEU010000149.1:0-5955 GCA_050741995.1 Acidimicrobiia bacterium
GCGTAGGCCTCGTATTCGTCGCTTTGATCGTGTTGGCCGTGATCGCAATTGCCCTGCGCCGCCAGCGCAAGAGAGCGGCGAGCATTGATCTCGAAGACAAGTCCTGGTTGCGTGCAAACCCGCTCGAGCTCGAACCGTCGGTCCGCACCGCGCCGGTGCGAGATTTCCACGTGCACGGGACTGAGGCCAGGGTCTACTTCGACGTGCCGATGCCCGACGAGGACGACCCGATCCTCAACGAATTGTTGGTCGATGAGGCGGTCGAGGTGGTCAGGGAGAAGAGACACAACCTCCCCATCGGGGACGTGACCGAGATCGTGGTGTTTGCCGGTCGCGGGGAAGACCGTCAGGTGGGCAGGTCCAAGCTCCCGGCGCCGGGGGTGCTCCCACCGCCGATAGAGAGCGACGTCTTCAACCTGACCCACATCGCCAGGGACCCATTCGCAACCCAGTTCGACGTAGACCACACGTTGAGGATCGACACCGCGGTCCAGGTCCCGGCTGACGAGCTGAGCCCGCTCCGTGACGAGCTCAAGGTGCCGATCGGCCTCGATCGCGGCTTGCGGGCCCGGGGCCTGGATCCCGACACGATGACCGGTCCCGAGTTCATCCTCTCGCTGCTCGAGATGTTCGGCTACACCGTGAAACGCCAGGATGAGCCTGGGCTCTACATGGCATCGAAGGCAAACGTCTCCACCTTCATCCGGGCCGTGAGCCACGTTCCCGGCGAGCATCCCGAGCTGGACGTGTCCGTCATCCGCAAGTTCGTCGCCGAGTTCGCCACCTCGGGTGCCGACCGCGGGATGCTGGTCAGTGACAAGTACGGCCCGTTCATGACCCATGACATCGAGGACACCGACCGCAGGATCAGGTTCATCACCAGGGAAAGGGCGCAGGCCTTCGTCGACTCGATGTCGCTGCACTAGTGCCGGAGCTAGAGCCCTGCTCCCCAGCCGGCGAGGCCCGGGTAAGATGCGCGGAGAAGGAGGACCCGATTGTTCGGATTACGAGGACAAGAGTTACTCATCGTCCTGCTGATAGTTCTCCTCGTGTTTGGAGCGAGGAAGCTTCCGGACCTGGCCCGATCCATTGGTGCTTCTGCCAAGGAATTCCGCAAGGGAATCGAAGAAGGATCAGAGAAGGAATCGGACGCTTCGGCCCAAGACACCAAAACCTCCGATTCCTAGAGAGCCACTTGGAACCGACTTCGCCGTGCTGGCGTTGTTGAGGTAGGTCTCCGATGACGGAGTCCGTCCCACTCACCTGGGAAGAGGTTGCTCGTGTTTACGGACGGAAGATCTACAACTTCGCCTACCGGCTCACCGGTAACGGCGACGACGCGTCCGACCTCGTCCAGGAAGTCCTCCTCAGGGTCCGCAACGGCCTTGCCTCGTACCAGCCGGGGAGCTTCGAGGGCTGGCTGTGGAGGATCACTCGCAACGCATTCCTCGACGGTGTCCGCCGTCGCAATCGGCGCCCGACATCACCTCTTCCCGACGAGCCCGACCGCTGGGAGCTGGCAAGCTCACCTTCGGCCGACGTCGAGTACGCCCGGGTCTCTATCGGCGACGACGTCCAAAAAGCACTTCTGGAGCTGCCCATCGAGTTCCGGGAGGCCGTGGTCCTGTGCGACATCGTCGGTCTCTCATATGAGGAGATCGCAAAAGCGGTGGCGGTGCCGGTGGGGACAGTCCGGAGCCGGATCCATCGTGGGCGCCGACTCTTGCGGGAGTCCCTGACATGAGGCACGCCGGCGAGATGATCAGTGCCTATCTCGACGGGGAGCTCTCGCAACCCGAGATCGATCAGCTCTTTGCCCATGTGAGCAGCTGTGGGCGATGTGCTGCCGAGATGCAGGAGATGCAGGCGGTGCGCTCAGCAGTGCGCTCGCTTCCCCTTCTCGAGCTGCCCCAGGGGTTGATTCCGGAAGCCGATGCCGTATTGGTGCCACTGCATCGCAACCGGGGATTCCTGGTTGGGGCGGCGGCGGCCGTCGTCGCCGCGGTGATTGCGATCGCGGCCTTGATGACCCCTGCGGCGGCTCCCGTCTCGCTCGAGGAGCTGAACAGCCGTTACGGCGCTCGTGCCTCGCTAGACCCGGCTTTCGGGCCGGCGAAGGTCGTCGTCCCATATTTGACCGACTCCCTCGAATGAGACGGGCCGTTGCCGCCGTTGCCGTCGTTGTGCTGTTGCCGGCATCGACCGCATACGCCGCCGACCTCGACGAACTGCTCGACGAGAGCAGGGAAGCGTCCTATACGGCTGAGCAGGTGATCACGTGTTCCACCCCTGATGGCGTGCGGGACGCCGTGGTCGAATTGAGCCAGGTCGGTGGCGAGATCCACGTGGGGGCGCCGGTGGACCCTGATGTCGAAGTGGCCTCGGGCTATGGAGGCTGGACCCTGGTTCGGGACGGCGCGGTCGTGAGCAGCGCCAACGTCACAGGCACCGAGGTTGTCCCCGAGCCCCGGTACACGGTCGACGAGGGATCCCCGACCGAGTTCATCGGCCGCGAGGCGGACCTTTACCACCTGACCGGTGACGGGGTGCTCCGGGCCGAGCTCGTCCTCGACGCCGAGATCGGAGCACTGCTGAGGGTGGCGACCTTCACCGCCGACGGGAGTGTCTACTGCGAACGCAGGTTCATCGCCTTCGATCCGGAGCCCCCGGAGGAGTTCCAGCCAAATGTGGTCCCCGATGTCGACTCCATCGGGAGCAGTGTCGAGTCCGACCTTCCCGACACGCTGGCGGGGTTCACCCGGCTCGACGCCTATGAAGACGACCAGGGCTTCGTGTTCGCCTACTACTCCGACGGCTTCTTTTCCTTTGCCGTGTTCCAGACCCCCACGCAGGTGACTCTCGACGAGGGCTCGCCGGTGACCATCACAGGGCGCTCGTATGTTCGCTCGTTCACCCCGGGCCAGGTCAGTGTCGCTTGGGAGACGAGTAAGGGCGGGATGGCGATGGTGGGGGACCTGCCTCCCGACATGCACCAAGCCGTCCTCGACGGTCTGCCAGCCCCCTACGACCCCGGGATCTTCAGACGTCTATGGCGCAGCCTCTTCGGCTGAGGCCGGTCTGATAGCAGGGCTCTCAGTTCCAGCCGTCGAGGAGGACGCGGGCGGCCCAGGCGGTGGGGTCTCGCAGCTCGGCGGCCGAGGGCATTCGGGTTGGGTCGGCCCAGAGTGTCTCCAGGGCGTCTTCCCCGTAGCGACGCTCGACCTCCTGATTGAAGGCGTCGCCCAATTGCGTCGCCTCGACGGGGAGCGGGCCGATGCCGATGGCCGGCGCCGTCTGCTCCTCCATCCTGGCCGTGTCTCGGGCCGCGGTGATCGCATCGAAGTTGGGTGACAGCTCCGCGATGGCCCGGCGTGCCAGCAGGCGGGCACATCCCGTGATCGCTCCCAGGAACGCTTCGAGCTCGAGCCGGGGCCCCTCGGCCTCCTCGCCACCGACGAGACTCTCGAGACCGCCCGCCTCTTCGATGGCCTGTTCGATCGCCACCGGGTCTGATCCACCGGCCATGAGCCCGCTGAGCATGGTGGGGTCGATCTTCACCGAATCGGCGTAGGCAGTGGCCAGCTGATGGAGATGATCCTGGATCCAGGGGAGCTGGGACACTGCCCTGAATGCCACCTCGTTGGCGACCACCCACAGCCTCACCTCCCGCTCGTCGAGGTCGGAGGAGAACGGTCTGATATTGGGCACGATGATGGTCAGCGGTCCGAGATGCTCTTGAGGGAGACCGGAGTCGAACGATGCGACCACCCAGGTGGACAGGGATCCGACCAGCGACCCGACCTGGAGCCCGATGATGGCCGGGGAGAGCTGCGCCATCAGGGGCGCGGCCGGCCCGTCGGCTGCTACCGACGAGGCGAACGGCTCCACCAATGAGCCATAGGTCTCGAGATTCCTCTCGATCCATCCCCGGGAGTCGACGGGGATGACGTCGGGGGCCGGGACGACACGGAACGGGGCGATCTGCTCGATCCGGTACTCGGCGAGCCGTGCCAGCTCGCGGAACTCCTCGGCCGCCCAGGGCTCGACCGGCTCCGGCTCGCCGGAGAGATGGCGAGCCACCTCGGCTGCCAGCTTCCAGTTGATCGGCCCCGGCTGGTCGAACAGCTCGAAGAGCTTCGAGAAGATGTCATCGGCCACGGAGCCCACGTCCTTTCCCTGCCGGCATTCGATCGGCGGTCATTGCAGGGTGCCCAGGGTGATCATGAGGTCGACCTCGGAGTCGGCGCGCAGGACTGCGATCGACACCTCCTCGCCGGACCGCTTCGTCCTGAGCAACGTGAGCAGCTCTTCCATGGTCGTGATCGGCGTACCGTCGAGGGTGGTGATCACGTCGTTGATCTGCCCCCCTCCCTGCTCGTATGCGGAGCCGGACACCACGCTGTCGACACTCACTCCGACCGGGTACTGGGCGCCGCCTTGCTCGGCGTGGGCGGTCTGACCGGTGATTCCGAGCAGCGCATGGTTGACCTCACCGGTTTCGATCAGGTCGTTGGCGATTCCGATCGCCAGGTCGATCGGGATCGCGAAGCCAAGACCTTCCGCGCCGACGTCGGACACGGCTATGGCGGTCGTTATCCCGATGAGCCGGGCCGAGCTGTCGAGAAGCGCCCCACCCGACGAACCCCGGGTTATCGGTGCGTCGGTCTGGATCAGCCCGAAGAGCTCGGTTCCGGTCTCCACGGCAAGTGTGCGGCCGAGGGCACTGACGATCCCGGAGGTGACCGACGGGCCTCCCTCCAGCGCCAGCGGGTTCCCGACTGCCACTGCGCGCTCGCCGATGGTCAGCCCCGCCGAGGACCCGATATCGATCGGAGTCAGATCCTCCCGGCCGATACGGAGCACCGCGATATCGGTGAGGGGGTCGGATCCGATCAAATCCGCCGTCCATCTCCCACCGTCGGCGAAGGCGACGGCGATTCCGGTGGCACCATCGATCACGTGATGATTGGTGATCAGGTAGCCGTCCGTGCTGTAGACCACCCCACTCCCACCACCTTCGCCAAACGTGCTCTGAACCTCGACGGCGACGATGGACGGTATGGCCCGCTCCGCCACTTCGGTGGCGGTCCCGCTCTCGACGACGACCGTCGGCGCGCTCGTCGGCGGCGGCAGGCTCAGTGTCGGTGGTGGAGGGTTGGTCGGGGGAGTGGGCTCCTCGAAGACACCGGTGAACCCGAGAACGGCCAGTGTCACGCCGGTTCCGAGGAGGACCCCGCCAAGGATCCCCATCATGATGGTCCAGGCGTCGATCTTCGTCTTCGGCGATGCCGGCTCGAGCGCCGGCGCGTCCTCGTACAAGGCCGGGGTCTCTTCCGGCTCCCACAGATGCGGCCCGCCGGGGCCGTTTTCCGTCATAGGCTTTGGATTCTATGGACCGTTCCCGACAACGAATCAGGGTGTCGGTCGGCGACGACCCCATCGACGCGTCGGCGCTGGTCCAAGAGGTCGGCCGTCCCGACTCCGGCGCCACCGTTCTCTTCCTGGGGACCGTGCGTGACCACTCACCGGGAAAGGACGGAGTCACCCATCTCGACTACGAGGTCTATGTCGAGCAGGTGGAACCGAAAATCGCCGAGATCATCGAAGAAGCGGCCGGCGGGTGGCCCCTGCTGAGCGTCGTCGTCGAGCATCGGTCGGGTCGGGTGGACCTGGGTGAGACCTCGGTGGCCGTTGCGGTTTCCGCCGCCCATCGCGCCGACGCCTTCGCCGCGGCACAGTTCCTGATCGACCAGCTCAAGGCCCGGGCCCCAATCTGGAAGAAGGAGCATTGGCCCGGTGGCTCCGAGTGGAGTCAGGGCTCCTAATGCCCTGTCCGGTGGGTCAGCTTGCATGAATGATCTGCCGGACAGGGCTCGTAGCCCGACGACGGGCCAAATTTGACCGACCCGGCAAAGTTTGTCGCCAGTCGATATTGTCCACTCGTCTGTGAGGAGG
>JBOGEU010000150.1:0-1177 GCA_050741995.1 Acidimicrobiia bacterium
GTGCTGCTCGACCCGCATCGTCTGAGGGACGACGACTCTCTCGGCCTGGCCGGCGTCTATGTCTCCCCGGAGGGGAGACTGGCCGTCTGCAAGCTGGCCCAACGGGCCACCTCGCGGGCCTTCCTGCGTGTGCTGAACCTGGACAGCGGACGCCTCCTCGGGGACACCATCCCCGCCGATCTCTATCCATTGGCGCGGACTCGGCCTGGCGTGAGCGCCGCAGTCTGGCAGCCCGATGGCGCGGGCTTCTACTACACCCGCATCCCAGAGGGGACGCCCGTCCACGAACGGAGATACCATCAAAAGGTCTACTTCCATCGGGTCGGCGACTGCTGGTCCGACGACGAGCTGGTGTTCGGTGAGGGCTTGAGGAAGGAGCAGACACCGTACCCACGTCTTTCTCCCGATGGCCGCTATCTAATAGTCGAGGTGCTGGACCTCTCCGGCGACACTGCCGTAACCGAGGTATTCGTTCGCGACCGCCGGAGCCCCGATCTCGGCTTCCGCGCGTTGGTCACCGGGCACGAAGCCCTCTTCGAGTGCCGCGTGCACCGGGGAATTCTCTACCTCAAGACCAATCTCGACGCTCCCCACGGGCGAATCGTCACGGTTGCGCTGGCGAGCCCGGACGGCGATCGCCCAGCCATGTTAGACGTCGTGCCGGAAGGCGGGGAGGTCCTCCGCAGCTGGGCGCTGGTGGGCGACCGCATCTTCGTCGAAGGGGTGCGCAACGTCTCCTCGAGGCTGCACGCGTACGACCTCGAGGGATATCCGATCCAGGAGCTCGCGCTACCCGGGATCGGCAGCCTGGGGGGGCTTCGAGGTGAGCCGGAGGGAAGCGAGCTGTTCTTCTCCTTCTCTTCGTTCCTGAGCCCGGACTCGATCTATCGCGTGCCACTCGACGAGCTCGAGCCCGAGCGCTGGATCGGAGCCGAGACGCCCTTCGACGCTTCGCGCTTCGAACTCGACCAGGTGTGGTTCGAGTCCTCGGACCGAACCCGGGTTCCTATGTTCGTCGTCGGCGCGAAAGGCACCGAACGCAACGGCGAGAACCCGGTGGTGGTTCATGGATACGGCGGCTTCAACGAGAGCAAGCTCCCGTCTTTCGACCCGAGCATCATTCCATTTCTGGAGAGCGGTGGCGTCTATGTCCTGGTCAATGCGCGGGGTGGCGGGG
>JBOGEU010000151.1:0-1066 GCA_050741995.1 Acidimicrobiia bacterium
CTGTTGTGCAACCATGCCGACACCCTTGCGGAGACCCGGCGTGACCTCGACGGTGCCGCCGAGGATCATGCTCCCCTCCTGTGTCACGTCGCTGACCCCGAGCGAGCCCAGCTTGGCCTGCAGGTCCCGGATGCGAGCGTCGACTTCGGACTGTTCCGTGACGACCAGGATCGAGCCGATCAGGTCGGGATTGGCCTGGGAGTAGGCATCCGCGAGCCCTAGGTCGTCGATGGTTGCGATGACCGCTTCGCGCTCGATCGTCTTCATGATGCACCTCCGGTGTCGTTGACCCCGACTGTGCACCCCACGCCCGTCCGCGCACGATCGTAGAACTACGCAAATCGATGCGATCACCGCGCGGCGCCACCGCAACATGCGGGGCAATCGCAAGGACCGAGGAACGGCAGGTCCGCCGCGGAAGCGGGCGCCGAGGTCCAGGCCAGCACCCGGAGGCCCTCCAGGATCGCCTCGTCGAACGAGGTCGACGTCCACATCCGCACGGATCGGTCTTACTGTGGCGCGATGACCGAATTCGTCGAACAGGTCCTGAGCGGCGCCCGCTTCCAGCCGTATCCCTGATGCCGATGAGGGACACACAACGCGCATGCAGATCGACACCATTCACGACACACGAGAGAAGCTCATAACGGCGCTTCGGTGTGCCACCGAGCAGGTTGATCGGGGACACCCCTTCGGGGTTGGGGGGGCGGATGTGGGATGGTCGCGTGAAGACGAGCGAGTCCGACGTTGGACGCCAGGCTTTGGATTGGTCTTCTCGATCTCAGAGCCTTTGGCGGAGCCCCTAAGGCACCCACCCGTCGCCGGGCGTGAAGGGCAGAAGCTGTGACCCCAAGTCCCACTCCGCCAGCCGAGCCGCTCGACCTGGCGGTGCTGTCGGTGGCGCTGCGGGTCGTGGGCGACCTAGGCGAGCTCCTGGGTCAGCACGTTGAGTTCCACCAGTTGGTGATTTCGTCATAGACCTCGGGGTGATTGGCGAGCGCGATGTGGTTGATCTTCGGGCAGAGGCGAACTGCGGCGTTCGGGAACAGGACGGGCTCATCGTTGC
>JBOGEU010000152.1:0-4885 GCA_050741995.1 Acidimicrobiia bacterium
GCGCAAGCGAGGTCGAGGGGGTTTGCCCGGCCCGCGTCAGCCCTCCGGCTATTGCGAGCGTTCCACCACCAGGAGGGCGAACACGGCCATCCTTCGCTCGAGGCCGGTGATGCGCTCCAGGCCGCGCCAGAGGGGGTAGGCCCAGCCGGGCTGGAGGGAGCGCAGCGAGATGCCTCCGGAGGCCAGGTAGCGAAGCGCCATGAAGGGTGTCGTCTCGATCAGGCGAAGCTGCGGCCACTCGCTCTCGAATCGGGCCAGGTCACGTCTGAAGACGATCCAGGGAAGTGCGGCATTGGCCCCTGAGATGGGGCCGGTCTCGGGAAAGCCCCACGTCTCGGCGTCGGTGTCGAACAGCTCGTTGTGCCAGTTCTCGTGGACGAAGCGTGACCAACGGGTGTTCCACGGCTCGATCATCACGATCCTGCCCCCGGGTCTCAGTGAACGCTGCGCCTCGTCGAAGAACTGCTCGACGTCGGGGATGTGGTGGAGCACGTTGGCCATGACAATCGCCCGCAGGGTGCTGTCGTGAAACGGAAGCCGACGGGCATCGATGATCTGGCTGACTCCGGGAATCTCGAACACATCACTGGTGATCAAACCCTCGACGTGTGTGTCGAGGAACCCACCGCCGGATCCGAGCTCGAGGACATCGCCTTCGACGGCCGGCAAGCGACCGATGATCAGCTGGTACCACTCGTCGTACACCGATTTCAGGAACGGCTTGCTGCAGACGATCTGGCGCCTGATGGCAGTCGTCTCGGGATCATCGAGGTCGAGGCCCCGGGTGGCGGGGTGAGCCAGGATGCGGGTCAGCACGAGAGAACCCTATTGGACCGACTTCGGATCAGAGCCCGAGTGACCTGACGAAGAAGGTTGCCATCTCGGCGCGGGTCAGCTCACGGTCAGGGCAGTACCGATCGTTCGTCGGTGGGTTGCAGCCCACGGTGACGCCGACGCCGGCCAGAGCATTGATCGATGCCTCGAACTGGTTGCCGGTGTCGTCGACGAAGGCATCGGTCGCGTCGGGGTTCTCGTAATCGAAGGCACGCACCAGGAGCTCTGCCATCTCGTCACGGGTCAGTGGGCGGTCGGGGCAGAAGGTGTCGGCGTCGCATCCGAAGCCGATGCCGGCAGTCTGGATCTTGTCCACGGCGATCTGGAACAGATGCCCCTCGACGTCGTCGTAGGGCGAGGTGCCGGTCATGGCGCTGAGATCGAGGGCCCTGGCGATGAACGCCGCCATCTCGCCCCGGGTGATGTTGCGGTCGGGGCAGAAGCGGTCGTTGAGTGGCGGATTGCACCCCACGGTGATCCCTTCGGCGAAGATCTTGTCGATGTTCGCTGCGTGGACCGAAGTGTCGTCGTCGCTGAATGTCCCGGTCCATGCCGCTGCGGCGTGGACCAGATAGACGTAGGGATCCATCGGGTCGCCGTCTTTGCGCAGCTCGAAGTGGAGATGAGGGTGGTTCTCGGTGGCATTGCCCGAGTCGCCGACCCAGCCGATCAATTGACCGGTGGTCACCAATGAACCGTCGACGATCCCGTCGGCAATGCCCCAGCCCTGGCCGTCGGTGTCGGGGATGTAGTTGCCGTTGGCGTCCTTGGCGTCGTCGTTGAGGTGGATGTAGCGGGTCACCCAGCCGCCGCCATGGTCGATGCCCAGGAAGCAACATCCGTCGCCGTCACCGGGATCGGTGATCCAGGACACCTGGCCGTCCGCCACGGCGAGGACGGGGACGCCTTTGTCCGCCATGATGTCGACGCCTTCGTGGGTGTGCCCCACCCTCGGATCGCCGAAACTGTCGGTGATCCGGCTCTCACCATCGAGGGGATACGCCATGGTGTTGGGGTCGAATTCGGACGCGAGCGCAGGCGTGGCCACCACGAATGCCGCGGCCACGACTATCAGGAACAAGACCGGTCGCCTCAAGAACTCACCATCGCTTACTCCCCCTATCGGAGCGGCGCCCGGTTCTCTTGAGTGTCAAACGGGAAAGTGCGATGGGGACTAGCCAGACCTCCCGGACGCCGTGAATTAGCGTTCCCCTGGTCTGCATGGGACCAATCATCTTCCACCGTCTGGTCGCGAGCGAACCCGGAGTCCAGTCGCCTCGTCACGAAAAGGCAAGCCGGTGACCTCTTTCGACCGCCGAGGATGGGGCCGGGTGGTTGGCATCGTGACCCTGGTCGCACTAGCCGCATTCGCCCTTTCGGTGAACCTCTTCCCCAACGTCAACAACGATGGCGTCGACTACATCGCGTACTCCCGGGACCTCTCCAGAGGCCTGGTTCACCTCGGATATCGCCAGATCGGCTACCCGCTGCTGCTCGCCGCCGAGCGTTTGGTGTCCGGGTTGTTCGGGATCGAGACTCTGCTCTTCTCGGTTCTGATCCAGCGTCTGCTGCTCTTGCTCGGGGTGGGATACGCCATATGGCTCTGGAGATGGAGATCGGCGCCGGTGGTGATCTTGGCCCTCACCCCCTCGCTGCTCGCCTACACCAACTTCCTCCTGACGGAAGGGATCACGGTGCCCTTGGGTCTTCTGCTGGCATGTCTCGTCGCCCACCACTTCGCCATCGTCACTGCTCGCCCCGAGGAGATCTCGGTCGGGCTGTCAGGGCTGCCAGGCGGGGTTTCGGAACAACGGCTCGCCCTGGCCACGGCATTCGGGGCGACGGCAGTCGCGCTCCTGCTGCTGGCGATTCGGCTTCCCTTCGCCGTTTTCGGGATCGTGCCCCTGGTGTTCTGGGTAGCGGCCCGTCGCAGACGGGTTCCCTCGCTGTCGTATGGGATCGCGCTCCTCCTCTACGTCGCTGCCGCAGGAGCCCTCACCGTCGGGATGGCGGTCGAGAACCGGAACGAGCTCGGAGTGTTCACCCCGGTGGCGAGAACGGAGCGCTCGCTCTTCTGGAGCGCATGGCATCTCACCTTCACGCTCCATCCCGAGAATCGGAGCGATCCGGCGCTTGCCGACTTCTACGACGAGGGCAGCCCCTATTTTCGGATCTGGGACATCGAGGAGGAGAATCCCGATTACCCGGATCAGGCCCGAGCGCTGAGCCGGTCGACCACAGGCCTCCTCGACGCCGCCGACCTGTCGCTCCCCCGGGAAAGGCTGTTCTCTTTCCTCGGCACTCTCCGCGGCGGAAGGATCGACGACGTCCGGCCCAGGGTCGAGGTGATCCTCGACACGGACGCCTCCAACGTCGACGCCGCCATCCATTGGGATGACATCAGCAAGAACCAGGGGTGGGAGGTCTTCAACGACCGTTACAACGAGGGCGCCAAGCCCCAGGCGGTGATCACCTCGCCGGTGTTCCCCGATCCGCCGCTGCCATACGTCACGACCACGACCCGAGCGTTTCTGCCTCTGTCCCTGCTCGGGATCCTCTTGTTGGCGCTTCTCATCCGAAAGCGCCTGCTCGGGGTCAGCTTCCTGGTCCCACCGGTGGTGTACTACGCCGCCCACGGCTGGTTGCTGGCCGACAACGCCAGATTTCTGATGACCACCACGATCTACGCCATCGCCGGGCTCTCGGCGCTCTGGGCGCACTCGGGGCTCAGCGAGGGTCCGCGATACCGTCTCGACGACCATGCGATCGATCACCTCTAGACAGGCGGCGACGGTGCTGCTCCTCGCGGCCGGCGCCGGCCTGCTCGCCGGATTCTGGGACGAGATCGACCCGTGGCTCCGTGCCATCCTCGTGGTGGTGACTGTGGTCGTCGCGTTGGTCGCGCTCAGACCCCGGGCCGCGGCGCCCGACCAGGCACCTTCCCGGGTACTCGACCTCATCGAGAAGATCGTCGCCGAAGAGACCCACCGGCCCTGGGAGCCGAGCACTGCACCCTGGCTGCCAACGGGCGCCTCTCCCAAACCGGTCCTGCTCCTCCCCGCCGCCGACTATCACCTGGCCGAGGTGGTGCCGCTCTCCCGCGAGTTGGCCAAGCGCGACATCCGCTCCCGTGTCGCCATCGGTCCCTCTCCTTGGGAGAGGACCAGGCCTGCCCTGTCCGCTTACTCTGACCTCGAGATCTTCGAGCTACCCGATGCCGACGTCTTCTCCGAAGACGTCTCGTCGGTGTTCGTGATGAAAGACACCGGAAGCCTGGGCCCGCTGGTGCAGCGGTGCCGGGAGCTTGGCATCCCGACCATGGGGAAGGTGGAGGGCGCCCAGGACTTCTGGGATGCCGACACCCCCGAGCCCCGCCTCCCCTACCGCAACCTCGACCTGGTGCTGTGTCAGGGCCGGTTCGACGCCGACGCCCTCTCCGACCGTGAGACGACGATCGTGGGGAGCACCCGGCTCGAGCGCCTGTGGTGGGCGCCGCCGGTGACCGCCCCCGAGCCCCTGGCGGTGATCAACCTCAACTTCGTCTACGGAGTGCGGACCGCGGATCGCAAGCTGTGGCTGGACACCGCGATCGAAGGCTGCCAGATGGCCGGTGTCCCCTACCTCATCTCGCTGCACCCGGCGGAGAAGGCCCGCATCGACTCGCCCTTTGCCACCACGATCTCGGCCTCCCGGCTCCTCACCCGGGCCACGGTGCTGATCAGCCGGTTCAGCACGATGCCATTCGAGGCCATGGCCCGCGGGGTCCCCTTCGTCTATCACAACCCGCATCGTGAGACGGTGAAGACCTTCGCCGATCCGATGGGCGCATTCGATACCGTCGCATCGGCCGGGGATCTGGCCCGCACCCTGCGTGAGCTGGAGCCCGGCTCCGATCACCGGCTCCGCTCTCAGTCCCTTTTCGCTCATCATGTCGACGTCGATCGGGCGAGGGGCAGTGAAGAGCGAGGGGCGGAGGCCATCGCCGGCCGTCTCGGGCGGTGACCACCCGGAAGCGGGGACACTGCCATAATCGACCGGGATGACAGTGAGC
>JBOGEU010000153.1:0-2575 GCA_050741995.1 Acidimicrobiia bacterium
CACCTTTGCCAGGAGCTCGCCATCGGCCTCTTTCCACAGCCAATTGGTGGGAATGGTCAGCTTTACGTTCTCCGGGCTGTGATGGAAGCGATAGACGCGAGCGTCTGAGAGGAACGGCTTCACCGCATCGAGGGTTTCCTGGTGCTCACCGTTGTGCCAGATCCACACTCGCATCGTCTCGTCACATGTCTCCAGCAGGCGGCCCAGGGAGAGAGCGGTGTATGAGGGCCGGTTGTGAGTGATCATGAGAATGTCGATCATCGCGAGCTCACCCCTGACTGCATGAAAAAGAAAGGCCGAGCCGCCCGCCGGCCCGGTTCCGGAGCGCTTCGAACTCCCAGGGTAGGCCGTGCGAGGTGCTGAAGATCGGCGCAACCAGGCCTCGAGTGTCCAGCCGGATGTTGACCGCCGCGGCCGGCTCAGCCCACTCGAAGGCGCCCTCCCGCTTGAAGGGCCTCGGGCCAAGACCGGCAAGAACAATCCCACCTGATCGAGCTCACCCGCTCAGTCGAATGAGCCTCCGCCCGACCGGCTCAGCCGGGTCCGCCTCCACCACCTGGCCATCAGGACCGGCGCCAACAGCACATGCTTGAGCCGCGAGCGCGACGCCAGCCGAAACGACACTCTGATCCACGGTCTGGAGAGAGCCAGCGAGCCTTCAGGCCAGAAGTATTGCCTGGGCTCGTCCCGATACCGTCGGACCCTTTTCAACCTCGACAGGTTTCGAAAAGCAAATCGCCAGAGCACATCGCGCACGCCCAGAGGAACCGCGAGCCGCCTCTGGTGTGTCGGGTCGTGCATGACGTCGTCGACCGCGGTGATCCAGGCAACAGTCTCCGCCTCAGCCCGAGTGGGCCTGGTGAGCAGCTCGTGGCTAACCCGCAGCACCCCTCTCCTCAGCTGGCCCAGCTCATCCTGGAGGATCCCGGCCTCCAGCGTCTCTTTCGCATAGATGGCGACCACACATCGGAGGTCGGCAAGGAATCGACGGCGGCGCGGGTTGTCCTCCCACTCCTGAAGCACCGGCACCGACCGGCCCTCGTTCCAGCCGTACCCGGCCAAGGGTCCATGGTCCGCCGAGAGGAATGCCTCCTCGAGGACCATCGCATGAGATAAGAGCTGTTGCACCTCCTCATGTTCCTCCTCCATGAAGAGCGCCCGGTAGGGCCCTGTCTCGGCCATCGCTGGGCGGCGGTGGGAGACGGCCAGGTAATAGCCGGCCACGTCCTCGCCGTGCCCAATCGTGCTGAGCAGCCGTTTCAAGGCCCACTGGGAGCGCAGCTTCCAGCCGACGTCTACCAGCGCCCAGCGGCCCGGGGAGGTCAATCCCTCCTGCTCGAGATAGGCCAAGGCCGGCCCACGCGCGGCCTCCGCTCTACTCACCACCAGGGAAGACACGTCGGGATGACCGACGAGCTCCCAGAAGCGCTCGATCTCCTCTTCGCCAAGTCGCCTGGTTAGGTCCGACTGGCTGAACCCGTGGTCATCGAGGAGGTGGCTCACCTCGGCCGGCTCCAGGCTCAGCTTGGCAAGGAGATCCATCAAGGTCGGTGATTCGTCCAGGATCCAGTAGAGGTCACTTCGATTGACGCTGGAGATGGCCGGTAACAACCAGGCCTGCCTCGATCCGTAGAGATATCGACATTCTGGAACGGGCATCCATTTCTCCAGCTCCCGGACGATCTGGAGGAGGATGTCTCCGTCGCGGGAGACGAAATAGAGGCGCTCGACTCCGGCGTGGTTGGCCTCTCGTATCACCCAGGCCACGAAGCAGGTGAGCAGCGGAGCGACCACTCCGGCAGCGAATTCGGCCAGGGCCGGAAAACCGCCATCATCCGTCCGGGTCCCGGCCATCAGGCGGGCGACCCGGCTCACCCCCGCGATGCGGGAGCGGATCCACGGCTCGTCCTCTCCGTCGGCCAAGATCATGCGTTCGTACCGACTGAGGCGGGCGTCGAAGAAGGGAGCGGCCCCAATCCCCCGGCGCCGGACAACTTCCACGTCGCTGTGTGGATGATCGCCGTGGTGAACCCACCGATCGGCAAGGTCCCCCTCTCGCTCCAGGACGTAGTCGAAGAGGCGGCCCGACGACTTGGTGAGCCCTACGTCACCAGAGGTGTATATCCGGTCGTCTGGATGGGCCATCGCGGCGCACTCCAGCATCTTCCTGAGATGCAAAGCCGGAAGCGGCGTGTCGGAGATGAACACGACCTGCTCGCCTTCCCCTCGAAGCCGCTCCAGCTCGGTCCGAGTCCGGGCGACGGGACGGACCGATTCGGACTCCAGCCGCAGCTCCTCCTCGATCATCTCGGCTGTGGTGATCCCCCACGACTCGAGGTCCATGTGACGGTAGATCTCCTCTAGGGGGACATCTTCTCGGTCCGAGGCCGTCCGAGCGGATCGTTCGGCCTGGATCCTCAGCCGGGCCAGGTCCACGATCTGCTCTTTGCTCACGTCGTCCCCCCGACGTAGGAGGAGATCCTCGGCCAAGAAGAAGAACAGATGATTCGGGACGGCCAGGGTCCGGACCAGAGAGGTATCGAAGACGTCGAAGGAATGCACGGAAGGTATCGTC
>JBOGEU010000154.1:0-7367 GCA_050741995.1 Acidimicrobiia bacterium
CATCAGCTTGTCCCGGAACAGCTCGGGGAGCCCGTATTGCCAGGTGTCGTCGAATCGGTGGTCGGCCGAGATGTCGACGATGACCGTGCCGTCACCGATCGCAGCCACATAAGGGTCGCCGGCGCCGTCGGGGAGGGCGAGAAACACCGCGTCCACGTCTCGTGTCCCAAGGTCGTCGGAGGCGATCGACTCGAAGAGCATGCCGTCGACTCCCGGCACCGGTTGGCCGGCCAACTCGCGGGATCCGGCGAACACCAGGTCGAGAGAGGGGTGGTCCCGAATCAGGCGAACCAGTTCGGCCCCGGTGTGGCCCCGGGCACCGACGATCCCAACCGTGTGACCCTCACCCATCGTCGTCACCGACGAAGGAGGCGGGGAGGGCGGCGATGGCCTCAACCCGAGGGGCGAGTCGGGCGAAGTCGGTCTCGCCCTTCCAGAAGATGGTCCACGGCCCGCGCTTCACCGCTCCCTCGGACTCTTCTACATAGAACGTGTTGAAGCTGTTCTCGGTCCGGGAGCGCCAATAGATGGCCGGGTGGTCGGCGACGACATGTTCCCATACGGTTCGGGCCAGCCCCTCTCCCCGGGCATCCTCGAGGATGGCGAACTTGTCCAGGTAGGCGAAGTCTTCGACGCGGGCGACCAAGGCACCCGCCCGCAGGCTCTCCGAGAGATAGGCGGTGTCGAGGTCGACTCCCTGCCACCACCCGTTCTTCAACGTCCTCCCGAAAGCCTCCTCCACCAGCTTGACCACCAGGCCCTCGTCGACCGCCGAGTGGTCGGTCTCCCGGTTGATCAGTTCCCCCCTGCGCACCATGGTGCCCGAGCCACCATGAGTGAACAGCTCCTTGACCAGGCCCGAAGGGGTCGTGATCGACACCGAGGTCGACAAGGGGGTGTCATCGAGGAGGCGCTTGATCTCGGCCAGCTTGAGCCTCATCCCGGAGTGGACCCAGTCCTGGGCCATCAGATGCTCGTAATCGGAGGCGAGGTTGATCGACTCGATGACCCGGTCTTCCGAGTCGAGCAGGCCGCCGACACCGGCGAGGAAGATGATCTTCATCGGCTGCACCGCATGAACCAGGGCCCGGGTGGACGAGTCGGCGTTCATGTTCACGATCTGGCCACCGGGGGCCACCCCGAGACAGGTGAGGATGGGTATCGCCCCCGAGTCGACTATCGACCGTATCAGTGCCACGTGCACCTCCGTCGGCTCACCGACCAACCCGTACTTCTCCCGGTCCACGAAGTCGGCTTCGAAGGCGCCGGCGGTGAGACCGTGTGCGGACACGCCCTGCTCCCGGATCGCCTCGACGAGGAGGATGTTCTGTTCGATGAACGTGTCCCGGGCCGCGTCGAGGATCTGTGGATCGGTGACCCGGAGCCCGTCGACCTTCCTGCTCTCGATGTTGCGCTCGGCGAGCACCAGGTCGAGTTGGGGCCCGCCGCCATGGATCACGATCGGGGTCAGGCCCACCGTGTGGAGGAAGGCGAGGGCGGCTGCCGTCTCGTCCAGCTGTTCGGCGAGGATGGCGCCACCGATCTTGATCACGGCGAACCGGGACTTGTCGACCTCGGAGAAGCGCTGCAGGTAGGAGCGGATCTCCTTGCCGTCGCTCATGTTGGAGAGGAGGTGGACGATGGTCTGGCGAATGTCCCGGTTGGCGCCCGGTGGCTTGGCCTGGTTCATTGCGACACCAGCCTGGTCATGATCGCCTTCTGGACGTGGAGCCGGTTCTCGGCCTCGTCGTAGGCGATGCAGCTCGGGCCGTCGAACACCTCGTCGGTCATGACCACGTTGCGACGCATCGGCAGGCAATGGCTCACCAGGGCATCGTTGGTCAACGCCATCTTCCGGGAGTCGACGATGAAGTCCTGGTGCTTGTCGCGCAACGGCTTCTCCTCCTCCCATCTCCCGAAGTAGGGAAGGGCGCCCCAGCTCTTGGCGTAGACCAAATCGGCCCCCTCGTAGGCGGTCTCGATGTCGTGGGTGATGGTGAGGCTACGGCCGTTGGCCCCGGCGTCCCGGGTGGCGATGTTGATGTACCGGTCGTCGAGGATGAATTCCTCCGTAGGGCAGAGCAGGGTCACATCCATCCCGAATTTGGCCGCAGCGACCAGGGCCGAGTTGGCGACGGCGGTGTTGAGCGGCTTGGGGTGATAGCTCCAGGTCAGGACGTACCTCTTGCCTTCGAGAGAGCCGAGTCGCTCCTGGAGGGCCATGATGTGGGCTAGCTCCTGGCAGGGGTGGGTGATGGTCTCCATGTTGATCACCGGCACCTCGGCGTGGGCTGCGAACGCCTGGAGGATCCTGTCCTTTCGGTCCTCCTCCCAGTTCACGAACTTGGGGAAGGCCCGGATGCCGATCAAGTCGCAGTAGCGGGACAGGACCTTGGCCGCTTCCTTGACGTGCTCCTCCGCCTCGCCGAGCATCACCGCACCGTCCTCGAACTCGAGGGGCCACATTCCACCGCTGGGGGAGAGAACCACCGCGTGGCCACCGAGCTGTCGTGCACCGACATCGAACGAGGTCCTGGTGCGGAGGGAGTTGTTGAGGAAGAGGAGGGCGATCGTCTTGCCCCGAAGCCCATCGCCGTAGGGGGAGTCCTTGAAGCGGCGCGCGTCTTCCACCATCGACTGGAGTTCCGGTCTGGCCCAATCGAATGTGTTGAGGAAGTGCCGCACGCGGCTCAGTTTGATTGGAGACCGCCCCAAATCCAAGATGCGCTAGACGTCGGCCTCGGTGTCGAAGCCGTGCTCGATCCAAGCGCCGAGACCGCCTGTGATGCTGTGGGCGTCCCGAAAGCCGAGGGAATTCAGGTAGAGCACACCTGGAAGGGAGATGTTGCCCCGCCCGCAGACCGTGAGCACCGGGGTGTCGAGGTCGGCGGGGAGCGCGTCCTGGTTGTCGGGCAGCTCCATCAGCGGGATGTTGACGGCACCCGGGATGTGACCGATGGCGAAGTCTTCGGGCTGGCGGACATCGATGACGAACGGCCGCTCGGCCTGCAGCCGGTCGTGGGCCGCCTCCGCATCCATCGTGAGATGGGGGTTGTGCCGGGTGTGCTCGATGATGGCGTCGAACAACTCCTCACGACGGCTCTTGGCCCGTGGCAGGACGGCGGGAGCGACTCCTGCGATGTGCTTGGCCATGGAGGAGGCGTACTTGAAGGCATTGTCGGGGAAGACGACAACAACCCGGGTTCCCGGCTGGTCGGGGATCATCGCCAGGGCGCCGGCCAGGGCCATGCCCGAGCTGGGCCCGGCGGGGATGCTCTCCTCCCGGTTGAGGCGAGCGGTCAGCTCGTAGGCGTCGTGGTTCCCGATCTCGATCATCCCGTCGTACTCGTCGGGGAGGAAGAACTCGGTCTGCTGCAGTTGGCGGATGCTGCGGACGCCGGGGATGTCGTGTCCTTCGGCGGGGTGGACGCCGACCACCTGGATCTTCGGGCTCTGCTCCTTGAGGAAGCGCCCGGTGCCGGTGATCGTGCCGCAGGTGCCCATCCCGGCCACGAAATGGGTGATGGTGCCTTGTGTCTGACGCCAGATCTCAGGGCCGGTGGTTCGGTAGTGGGCGTCGGGGTTGGAGGGGTTCTTGTACTGGTTGAGCATGAGGAAGTCGGGCTTCTCGGCGATCTCCATGGCCCGGGCAATTGCCCCCTCCGGAGCCCAAGGCGCAGGGCACAGATCGTCTTCGAGCTCTTCGACGTTGGCGCCGAAGAAGCGGAGCATGGTCCGCTTCTCGATCGGGATGGCGCTGGAGAGAGGAGTGGTCAGGGAGAAGCCGAGGGCGTTGCCCATCATCGCCAGTCCGAGGCCGGTGTTTCCCGACGTCGGCTCCACCAGGTCCTCGTCGGTGAGGGTGCCGCTCTCCGTGGCCTCCTGGATCATGCTGGAGGCGATCCGGTCCTTCACCGAGCCGAAGGGGTTGTACCACTCGAGCTTGGCGTAGACCTCGGTGTGCTCGAAGCCGACCACATGGTTGAGACGGACCAATGGCGTCGGGTTGCTCGCGTTGGAGAGCAAACCGAGCATCGAGTCGTAGATGCGGAGTGTGTGGTCGTTCAATTGCGCTCGCCTGTTGCCCGGTTCAAGGATATCGCCGGGCGGGGTATTCCATCACGTGGTCGAGGGGGGGTTTGCGTTGTCCCCCCTTTCGAAGGGGGGACCGACCGAGCGCAGCGTGGTCGAGGGGGGGTTTGCGCGGCCCGCGACCAGCGCCCTCAGCCCTCGAACCCGAACTCGACCTGAAGATCGATGGTGACGGTGGAGGTGCCAGGCTCGATCGGGGTCTCTGCGGTCTCGGCACCGCCCGCCATGTCGCGGGCGTAGGGGAAGGGGATTGGCGGGTTGGAGACGATCTCCACGATCGAAGTCGCCGCACCCAGCTCTCGTCCCGAGAGCTCGGCGAGTTGGGTCGCCTTGGCCAGGGCATCGTTCCAGGCCGCCTCCCTGGCGTCTGCAATCAGCTCGGCATCGTCCTCGATGCTGAAATTCAAGCCATTGACCCTGGTCTCGTCGCCACCGGCGGCGGTCACGGCATCGATCACCGTCCCCGCGCCGTCGATGTCGTGGAGCTTGGCCCGAACCGTGTTGTTGACCCGATAGCCGACGATCCGCTCGGTGTTGTTCGAGTAGTCGTACTCGGGGAAGATCGAGTAGTCGGTGGTGGTGATGTCCTCTTCGGCCACACCGTTCGATGTGAGCGCCGCGATCACTGCCTGCGCCCGCTCGGCGGCAGTGGCTGCAGCCTGGTCGACGGTGTCGGCAAGGGCCGACACGCCCAGGTCCAGCTGAAGGGTGTCAGGGGTCCCGGTCACCTCGCCGACACCGGAGACCGATATCCCGGTCCGGAGCTCATTGGATGTGTTCACAGTGATCTCCCCTGGTGCCGAGCCGCAAGCGGCGAGAAGCAGGGCGGCGCCCCCGATGAGTGCGATGGCATTGCGACGTGTTGTCCGGTTCATGCGGATTGGATGCTGCGGGACCCTCAACGGTTCCCGACCGCTGCCACTTTTCCGTCGACGACGAGCATCCCCTCCGCCCGGAGCCGATCCGCCTGCTTCTCCTTGGACTGGGTCCTGATCAGGCCGCCGGCGCCGACCACTCGCCACCAGGGGACGTCGCCGTCGCAGGTGCGGAGGACGGTCCCGACCGCCCTCGCCGCCCCAGGAAAGCCGGCTTGGTCGGCCACCTCGCCGTAGGTCACCACCTCGCCGGGCTCGAGTGAGCAAATGACCTCGAGGACGGCGTCCTCGAAGGCGCTCACAGTGTCCCGAAGAGCCGGTCTCCCATGTCCCCGAGACCGGGTGCGATGTAGAAGCTGGGGTTCAGCTCACGGTCTTGGGCGGCGGCGACGATGCGGACATCGGAGTGGTTCTGCTCGATCGCGGCCAGCCCTTCGGGCGCCGTCACCACGCACACCGCGGTGATGTCCCTGGCACCGTTCTCCTTGACCTTGTCGATCGCCCAGGAGAGGGATCCGCCTGTGGCCAGCATCGGCTCCAGGATCAGCACCCGGGCCGAGGAGAGCTGGGGGAACTTGGTGTAGTACTCGATGGGCTCGGCGGTCTCCTCGTTGCGCTGGACGCCGGCAAAGCCGATGGCGGCGTCGGGGACCAGGGTGAGCACCGATTCGAGGAGCCCGAGACCGGCCCGCAGGACGGCCACGGCCACTACCGGGCGCCGGAGCTGGTGCCCGGTCGTCCGCTCCAGGGGGGTCTCGATCTCGACGTCGACGGTCGACATGTCGGACAGCGCCTCGGCGACCAGGAGATATCCGAGACGCTCTGTGATCTGACGGAACTCGGGTGGCTCGGTGTCCTTGCTGCGAAGAATGGCGAGGAGGTCGGCAGCCAGGGGATGATCGAGAATCTTGATCGGCATGAGGCGCAAGCCTACGGGCCCCCACACCCGCTTGGACGGACCACTAGATCAGCCGGTGTTCCTCATCCCGGCCGCGATCCCGTTGACGGTGAGGAGCAGGGCCCGGGTCAGCTCGTCGCCGGACTCGCCGGCCCGGCTTCTCGCCAGAAGAGAGACCTGGAGGTAGTTGATCGGGTCGAGGTAGATATCGCGGACGCCGAGGGTCCGCTTGAGAAGGGGCAGATCGCCGAGCAGGTCGGGCTCTTGGCGCAGGGCGAGGACCTCGTCGGTTGTCAGCTCGCACTCCGCTCTCAGCAAATCGAGGAGACCCCGATGCTCCGCCGGCACCAGGCTGGCCACATAGCGACCGGCGATATCGAGATCGGTCTTGGCGAGGGTCATCTCGACATTGGACAGAAACGTCTGGAAGAAGGCCCACTCCCCGGCCATCTCGGCCAGGACCTCGCCGTAACCCGCCTTGCGGGCGGCGCGGATCCCGGTGCCCACCCCGAGCCAACCGGGAACGATCTGACGGGTCTGGGTCCAGCCGAAGACCCAGGGGATGGCGCGTAGGTCTTCGATGCCCCCGACCCCGCCCGGGCGGCGCGACGGCCGGCTGCCCAGATTGAGGCGGCCCAGCTCCTCGACCGGGGTCGAGGAGAGGAAATAGGGGACGAGGCTCGGGTGCCGGACGAAGTCCCGATAGGAGGCGTAGGCCTCGGCGGACAAGCAGTCCATGGCCTCGGTCCAGCGATCGAGGACCTCCTTGGGCTTGCGGGACCGGCGATGGAGGAGTGACGACTCCAGCACCGAGGCCAGCGCCAGCTCCAGGTTGCGGGCCGCGATCTGGGGATGACCGTACTTCTCCGAGATCACCTCGCCCTGCTCGGTGACCTTGAGGTCGCCGTCGATGGTGCCATACGGCTGGGCGAGGATGGCGGCGTGGGTGGGCCCGCCGCCCCTCCCGATGGTGCCGCCCCTGCCGTGGAAGAGACGGAGATGGATCCCCTGCCGCTCGGCCACGTTCCGCATCGCCCGCTGCGCCTTGTAGATCTCCCACTGGCTGGTGGTGATCCCGCCTTCTTTGTTCGAGTCGGAGTAGCCGAGCACCACCTCCTGGTTGTCACCACGAAGACTGAGGATTCGCCGGTACTGCGCATCGGAGAAGAGCTCGTCGAGCAGCTCACCGGCGTGACGGAGGTCCTCGATGGTCTCGACGAGAGGGACGAGGCCGATCTCGGTGATGTCACGCCGCAGGTCGATCAGACCCGCCTCCCGGGCGAGGACGGCAGCCTCGAGGACGTCGGCCGCGGTCTCGGTCATCGAGATGATGTAGCTCTCGATCACCTGGCTCCCGTAGCGGGCCTTTGCCTCCCGGATGGCATGAAAGGTGCGCAGGGTTCGGTCCGAGCCCTCGCTGAGGCTGGTGGTCAGGCCGCTCAGGGGCCTGGTCCCCTCCAGCTCTGCAGAGAGGGCGAGCCGGCGTGCTCCGGCGTCCATCG
>JBOGEU010000155.1:0-3231 GCA_050741995.1 Acidimicrobiia bacterium
GTCCTGGCCTCCCCGCCCTCTCAGATCCGCATGGTGACCCATCGCCACATCGGCCAAGAGGAAGCCGACACCGCGCTGCGGGCCCTATCGGAATTGGCCGAGGAAAGCCTGGGTCTTTCGGGCGATCGGGTATGACGTTCGGCGTCGACCCGATAGGGGGAATCGAGCCGGTCGGCGACACCGAAGTCGTGATCCTCGATTCTCTGGGGCGGCCTGCCGGCTCCGCCGACAAGATGGATGCGCATCAACCCCCGGGCCGGTTTCACATGGCTATCTCAGTCTTTATCCGGGATCGCCAGGGTCGGCATCTGCTGCAGAGAAGGGCATCGACCAAATATCACTTTCCCGGATGCTGGGCCAACACCTGCTGTGGTCATCCTTTGCCCGGCGAGCCGGCGTCCGAGGCGGCTCACCGACGTTTGGCCCAGGAGATGCGCATCCAAGCAGAGCTCACCGTGATCGGCTCGTTCGATTATCGGGCCAGGGACCCTGTCAACGGGCTCGTGGAGCATGAGCGCGATCAGCTATTCGTCGGCGTGGTCGACGGGGACCCGGATCCGGACCCAGCTGAGGTGGAGGAATGGAATTGGGTCGATCCAATAGAGCTTCCGACTCAGATCGCCGCAGACCCGGGCACATACGCACCGTGGCTGGTCATTGCACTTCTCGCCTTCCCCGATCTCACCGCCGCCCCTTCGGGTTAGACCTCCTGTCGGTCCTCGAGCAGGACCTCCTCCAGCTTGCCCGGTTCGAGCAACTCCGAGCTAGGCATCTCGCTGCGGATTCGACCTCCATCGAGGAGGTAGGTCCGCTGAGAGATCTCCAGGACGAGCTCGGGATTCTGCTCGAGAACCCAGATCACCGTGGTTCCTTGCCCGGCCACCTCGGTGATCCACCGCACGATCTCCTGGGCGAACTTGGGGGCCAGACCGGCCGTAGTCTCGTCGAGGAGCAGTAAGTCCGAGCCAGTCACCAGGGCACTGCTGACCGCGAGAGTCTGACGCTCCCCTCCCGACAGAGTCGAAGCCCTCTGCTGCCGCCGTTCTTCGAGAATCGGGAAACGCTCGAACACTGCTTCTATCAGCTCGGTCGCACTCTTGCCCGTGCTGTAGGCCCCCACTTCCAGGTTCTCCATCACGGTCATGTCACCGAAGACGTTGTCCTCTTGAGGGACATAGCCGACCCCGCTCGTGGCTATGTGAAAGGGGTCTTCCCCATCGATCCGTTTGCCATTCAGCTCGATGTGCCCGGCCTTTGCAGGCAGGTGGCCGGCGATGGTCTTCATCAGAGTCGACTTCCCAGCCCCGTTCGGTCCCAATACCGAGATCACTTCTCCGGCATCTGCGTGGATGCTCACACCGTGAAGGACTGTCAGCTTTCCGTAGCCGGACTCCAAAGCTCTCACATCAAGCAGCATCGCCGTCCCGCCGCCCCAGATATGCATTGATCACGTCCGGATTCCTCCGGATGGAGTCGGGATCACCCTCGATGAGGACCCTCCCTCCAACCATGACCACCACATGGTCGACCAGATCGAGCAGGAAGCCGAGATTGTGCTCCACAACCAGCAAGGTAAGCCCGTCTCTGTGAAGATCAACGAGCAACTCGGAAAGGCGCGCCTGCAAACGCGGCGTCACACCCGCCGTCGGCTCATCGAGGAGGAGGATCTTTGGCCGCCGCATCAACTGTCGAGCGACCTCGAGCATGCGAAGCTCGCCGCCTGACAACTCGTCGGCCGGGACCTCGGCGCGGTCTCCGAGCCCGACCACTTCCAGCAGACGTTCCGCTTCTACCCGGGCCTCCCGCTCGTGGGCCCGGTAGGTGCCGAGCAAGGCTGGTACCAGTTGCTCGCCGGGGGAGGGCACAGACGCAAGCAGGTTCTCGAGACAGCTCAGGCTCCCGAACGACCTCGGTGTCTGGAAGGTGCGTGCCAGACCGGCATTGGCGACCTGGTCCGGTGTGAGGTCGACCAGGTCTTGGCCGTCGAGCCGGATCGATCCGGCATCTGGCGGGTAGAGACCCGAGACGAGGTTGAACACCGTCGATTTCCCCGCCCCGTTGGGCCCGATGAATCCCACGAAGGCACCGGCAGGTACCTGGAATGAGCAGCCGTCGACAGCTTGAAGCCCACCGAAGCTCCTGGAGACGTTGTCGATCTCGAGCAGTGCCACGATCAGCCCACGGCTCTACGTCGGGATCGGGTCAGCTTGGCGAATGGCTGCCAGCGGAGGAAGACGATCAGCATGATGCCGAGCGCCACCGTCTCGAGGGAGGCTGCGACCTGAGCGCCTCTGATCGTTGTGAAGGGTATGGCGCGAACGAGCTCCTCGAAGAGCACGACGAGGAAGATTCCGATCAAGGCCCCCCGATTCGATCCTTCCCCACCCAGGATCAGGGCAATCCAGACCACGAATGTCACCTCGGCCGTGAACAGCTCAGGGAGGGCCAGGGTCGTGTACCAGATGTAGAAGGCACCCGCCATGGCAGCGAAGGGTGCAGTGAATAGAAAGATCTCGAGCCGGAACCTCGTAGCCGGCTTGCCCACCGTGATCAACGCGAGCTCCTCGTCGCGTAGCGCTTCGAGGGCACGACCGTATGGCGAGCCGACTATCCGTTCGAACATGACGTAGACGACGATCAGGAACAGCAACGACGCCACTGCGAAGAGGATGTCGTAATCGATGAAAGTCACCTGACTCCGCAAGGGCCGATCCAGCCCGACCAGGCCGCGGGTCCCGTTGGCGAATCGTTGCTCGTTGATGATGAACGAGTGCAGCACCTCGGCGAATGCGAAGGTGGTCAGCGCGAAGTACTCCCCACGTAATCGAAGGCTGGGCCACCCCGTTATCGCAGCGAAGACCAATCCGGCCAGAGCGGCCCCGATGAACCCGAGCCACCCCGGCAGCTCCAAGCCGATGATGTACTGGTCTAGCGAGGAAGAGGGTGGTGGCTGGGTGAGCAGCACGTAGGTGTATGCACCTATGGCGAAATATGCGACGACACCGAAGTTGATCATTCCCGCATGGCCGTACTGCATGTTGAGGACGAGGGTGACCACTCCGAGTATCGATGCCACGGTCACCACAGTGATGAGCAGTTGACCCCAATTCATGCTGCTCGCTCCACAACCCCGGCCACGCCGCGCGGACGCAACACCAGGACGACGATGACTATCGCAAAGGCGATGACCGGCCTGTAGCCGCCCGGGAGGACCAGAAGCGATAGGTCCAT